>PXFD01000064.1 GCA_003564505.1 Syntrophomonadaceae bacterium | reverse complement strand
TCCCGCTTCCCCTGCACCGTTAATTACTACGGTTTCTTCGATCATTACAGGATCTTCGGCCAGTTCGAAAAAGATATCTTCTGCCAGGCTGATTCGTTCTTCCAATTCAGTACCGATAACACCCGGAAACATTCCTTTTACTTCTTCTTGCATCTCTTTGGATAGCCACTCTGCATCCGGGTATTCTAACGTAACCTTAAAACTCTTATCTCGATTGCTGTCATTTTCAAGATCTTCTTCTGCGGATTCTTTTTCCTTAACCTGTAAAAAAATCATTTCCAGAAAACCTTTCTCTACTTCCGAGGGAAGGTAGAGCAGTTGCAATTCATTTTTCATTTGTCGCAGGTATTCATCAAGTGTTGCAATATCATCAACCTCTTCAGGGATGACGGAATCCTTTAGATCTATCCCGCTTGCCTGCCAATCGAGTGGCTCCGGCTCTTCTTCAGCAGCACAACCGCCAAGGGCTGCCAGTGAGAAGCCCAGTAAAATTAATAAGTATTTAATGGTGGGTTTCAGTTTTAACATCTGGAGATCAATCTCCTTTTTAAAATTGGGGATTTGATAGTAAAAGGAAGATGGAAAGTTTTTAGCACAAGTATGAAATAATTTGCTGGATTTAGTTATTATGCCTTATGATAAATTTGTACATCCATACTAAAGGTTGTGATCCCAGCCTGTCAAATAAAGTGGCAGTTTCTCTTGCCCTTGACATATCTTTTTTACTGCATTTACTATTGTATTTAGCCAGGAATCGGAGGGTTAATATGTTTAAGCCAGGTTTGGTCGCAGTCATTATTTTTATAAAGGCCATTTTATTATCGCTGTCAGTGACCGGCTGCGCTCCCGCCGAATATGACATTGCGGCAAAAACAAATCCAAAAGAGGTTGGAGAAGTTTTGGGCGAAGGTGCTTTTGAAGAAGGGGAAGAAGTAACCTTGAAAGCCAGGCCGGCAGAGGGTTACGAACTTTCTTATTGGCAAGAAAACGGTGAAAAGATTAGTTCATCAGTTGAATATACCTTTAAAGTGGAAAGCGACAGGAGACTGGTGGCTGTTTTTGATAAACTAGAGTTTAAGATTACAGAAGGAAAAGACGGAGAAGCATTTAAAAAGAAGGCAGAAGTGCCTATCAATATTGTAAAGGCAACTCCCGGGGGTCGCTATATCCTCTCTCAGATTGCAATAGGACTAAATAGCCCCATCTATGCCATATTTGATCTTGAAAAATGGAATCATGATGAGAAAAAGTTTATTGATAATGCACAGGAAGATCTACCTTTTCCAGGTAATACAGAAATCTCTACTTATTTTCCACAGATTTCTCCTGACGGTAATAAATTAGCATATTACTCTGAGAAATTTAGCGGATATGATTTGTCAGGGGGAGCTGTTTATGTTGTCAATTTTGGCTTGCCCGTAGATATTAAACATGTGATTCCCCTGGAAAAAGATAAACTTGTTAGGGGAACACCTTCGGGGATCTCTCCGGGCTGGAGCCCAGGTTCTGAAGGAATCTATTATATCAATGCAGAAGGGTTAATTTATTACTGCTTTGAGGAGCAAGAGCCAATAAAAATTGTTCCCGCTTCTGAATTAAAAGGACTAATCCAGAAAAACTATGAGATTCCCAGTGTTAATTTGCATGCATTTTATTTAGATAATGGTGCCATGCAGCTTGCTTATGTAGATTATGATGAAAATAGCATCAATATCCTTTTTATAGAAGACGAAATCGGGAAAGACGTGATCGAAGTGGAAACTGAAATAAAGGATATGTGGCACAATAAATTAGACTTTTTGTTAGATGGCCAGTATTTAGCATTAAGACAGGGTTTAATTATCGATACCCAGACAGGTGAAAAGGTGGAATTTGCTGCAGAAGGTGACATTATTGCCTATGACTGTAACAGGGAAGGCAAGTTGGTAGTTCTTCTGGGTAATAAGTATGGTGAAGGCTACAAGCTGAAATTTATGCTATTGAACAGCGATCTTGAAGTGATAGAAACCTTATCAACATTAGCCTCTGAACCGGAACTATCAATATATGATTGGGTTGAGATAACCGGGCATCATAATAAGTGGCTCTTAAGCATTGATGGTGAAGTATACTCCTTTGATTTTTAGCTAACGTTTCAAGAGATTTACACAACCATGACAAGATAAGATGATAAATGTGGGTTTTGTATTCTTATTCATGGGTTTTCTGTTGAGAAAAACTGAAGTTGCTTGTTAATTGGCCTCGGGTAATGTATAATACTAATGTATACAGCATAAAGTGAACGGAGAGGTTCAGGGTGGAAAGAACCCAGATTTACCTGACCAGTGAGCAGAAAAAGGCGCTTAAAATTATTGCTGAACAGAAGAATGCACCGCTTGCTGAGGTTGTCAGGGAAGCAGTGGAATCTTATATTACTGAACAAAAACCCTCTAAGAGCGAAAGGTTAAATAAGGCCAGGGGTCTATGGAAAGATAGGGTAGATCTTGATGCAGTTGCTTATGAAAAAGAGTTGCGAAAAGAGCTTAACAAAAGGCTGGAAGGTTTTGAACAATGAAGGCTGCCCT
>PXFD01000039.1 GCA_003564505.1 Syntrophomonadaceae bacterium | reverse complement strand
CCGTCTGCGATAACTTCAAAATACCCGGCAATGCCGAGCTTATCTATCACTGTCGGTGCATTTTTACTGGCCGATGCCAGGGCCAGTCGGCATCCTTTTTCCTTCAAGCGGTCAAGCAGCTCAACTGCGCCCGGCAGCAAATCTTTTTCCGACACGGTTTCAAGATAAGAACGGTAATAACCATTTTTTCGTTCCATCATTTCCAGTATCTTCTCTTCCGGCACATTTCGTCCTTTGAGAATCAGATCCAGGGATGCCCGGCGCGATACCCCGCGCAGCTGCTCATTGTCTTTTCTTGAAAAAGAATATCCTTCCTCATCGGCCAGGCGCTTCCAGGCCAGAAAATGATATTCAGCGGTATCGGTCAGCACTCCGTCAAGATCGAAAATAAATGCTTCGATCATTTATGTGCTGCTCCTACCAGCAGGGCTTCCTCGGTTCCACGGTCAAAGAGGTGAACCTTTTCCGGAGTAAAGTTGAACTTAACCTTATCATGAACCCTGATATTTAAAGCCGGGTCTACCCGGGCAATAACATTTTTCCCACCAATATCCAGGAAAAGATATGTTTCAGAACCAAGCAATTCGGTTACCTCAACAGTTGCCACATTTTCACTTTCCTCATTGGCATGTTCGACTTCAATGTGTTCAGGCCTGATCCCCAGGGTAATATCCTTCTCCGTATAATTATTTTCCTTCAGTTGGTTTACCTTATCCTCGTTTAGCCCCACGGTACCGCCTTCAAAATCAACAACTACAGCCCCGTTGCTTTCAGTCAGGCGCGCTTCGATAAAATTCATCTGCGGGGAACCGATAAAACCGGCAACAAACTGGTTAACCGGGCTGTTATAAAGAGTTTCCGGGTCGGCAACCTGGTGCACAACACCATCTTTGAGGACAACTATACGGGTCCCCATGGTCATGGCCTCGGTTTGGTCATGGGTAACATAGATAAAAGTTGTAGCCAGGCGCAGATGCAGTTTGCTTAACTCGGCCCTGGTCTGAACCCGCAGTTTGGCATCAAGGTTTGACAGGGGCTCATCCATTAAAAAGACCTTTGGATCGCGGACAATTGCCCTGCCAAGGGCCACTCGCTGTCTCTGCCCCCCGGAAAGCTGTTTAGGCTTACGATCAAGCATTTCCTCAAGGCCGAGAATCTTTGCTGCTTCATCTACCCTTTTCTTTATTTCACCCTTGTTCATTTTGCGCAGTTTCAGGCCGAAGCTGATATTGTCAAATATAGACATGTGAGGATAAAGAGCATAATTCTGAAATACCATCGCTATGTCACGATCTTTTGGCGCAACATCATTGACGAGGTCATCGTCTATATAGAGCTCGCCCGAACTTATTTCTTCAAGCCCTGCAATCATCCTTAGTACTGTCGATTTTCCACAGCCGGAAGGACCAACCAGGACAATAAATTCTTTATCCTCAATTTTTAAGGTTACATCCTTAACAGCATGAAAACCGTTTGGATAATACTTGTTTAAATCTATTAAGTTTAAACTGGCCAAGCGCATTCACCCCTTTATTCATCTTTTTGTGCTTTTTGAATCTGGCAGTTAACTTTTTCACCTTCTGCCAGCTTGATTAAATTACCGGCATGCTTAAATTCTAAGTCTTCTCCCTGCAGGTTACAGTATGTAACAGATTCCGGTTCAACTTCTACAGCAATTTGGTTATTTCCATAGGTTATTTTAAAACTGTAGTAATTCCAGCCTTCCGGAAGGTATGGGTTTAAATACAGCCAGCCTTCATCAGTCCTCATACCCCCAAAACCATGAGCAAGGCATAGCCAGGAACCAGCCATGTTTGCCATATGAACCCCGTAATGCGTATCACCAAAAATATTATCCAGGTCAAGCCTGGCTGCAAGTTGAAAAAAATTATAAGCATCATCATAAATGCCAAGCTCTGAAGCAACTACACTAAAAATTGAAGGAGAAAGTGATGAATCATGAGTCGTGATCGGTTCATAGTACTGGTAGTCTCGTTTTTTCTGCTCCAGGCTGAACTGGTTACCTAAGAGCAGCTGCCCCAGTATTACATCCGGCTGTTTGCAAACCTGGTAACGGTAAATCACCAGGGGATGATAATTCAGCAGCAGAGGATACTTTTCAGACGGTGTATTCTTAAAATCCCATATCTCCTTTTCAAAAAAACTGTCATCCTGGGGATGAATCTGCAGCTTTTGATCATAGGGGACATACATGGCAGCGGCAGCTTTCTCCCAGGCATTGATTTCTTTTTCCTCTAATTTTATCTCATCTGACAGCCGCTGGTACTCGTCTGAGTATTTTTCCTGCATATACCGTGCTGTTTCAACCGCATACTGCAGGTGCCACCGGGCCATCAGGTTAGTATAGCAGTTGTTGTTGACCAGGGCCGTGTATTCATCAGGACCGGTTACTTCATTGTAGCAAAAACAGTTTTCCTTAGATGGAATGTAGGCACCCAGGTCTTCCCAGAGCCGTGCCGTTTCAAAAATTATCTCCGCACCGTATTCAACCATAAAAGAGTAGTCACCGGTTAATTCTATATATTTACTAATGGCATATGCGATAGCGG
>PXFD01000159.1 GCA_003564505.1 Syntrophomonadaceae bacterium | reverse complement strand
CGTGGATGCCTTTTAGCAGTAAATCTAAGGCCAGGTTTCCAAATGCCATCGGCACGATTGAATCTATGGCGTCGGGTTCGCCACCCCGGACCATGTAACCAAGTTTCTGCTCTACTATATTAATTTTACGTCCCTTGTTGAAGCGGGGAACTGTATCTTTAACAGCAGCTGCTACCAGTTCACCGATTCCGCCCAGCTTGGCATGCCCGTAAGCATCTGTTTCCATGCAGGCGTAGATTCTCTCGCCGCCTTTATACATGGCCCCTTCTGAGACCAGTGTGACTGAATAATTGCTTGGGTTTTTCCTGCGGTCGTAAATCATCAGTTCGGTCAGGTGATTAATGTCAAACTTGTATTCCGGAATTACACAACGGTTAGCCGCACCGGCCATTGTCGGCAGCATGGCGGTAAAGCCTGCATAGCGGCCAAAAACCTCAATGATCAGCAGGCGTTCATGTGAGCCGGCTATGGTGCGCAGGTTGTTGGTTAAAGAAATTGTCCGGGTTACGCAGGTGCTGAAACCGATACAGTAGTCAGTTCCGGGCACATCATTGTCCATTGTTTTTGGCAGGGCTACAACTTTTACCCCTTCCTTGTAGAGACGAACCCCGTAGCTCAAGGTGTCGTCTCCGCCAATCGGGATAAGAAAATCGATATTCAGAAAATCAATATTTTTCAGGACTTCAGGAGTAAGGTCGTTTGTTTCATCTGCATATTTATCCTGGTACATTTCCGGCACTTCATCCTTTTTTATTCTCGAAGGATTCGTCCGTGAAGTATGTAGAAAAGTCCCGCCCGTCCGGGCAGCGCGGTTCACTACATCTTCCGTCAGGTATTGATAGTTATCGCTGTTGTCTGCATCTTTATCACGAATAACGTCAACCAGGCCGCTCCAGCCGCGGCGGATGCCGATAACTTTGTATCCTTCACGCAGGGCCCGGATAGTTACAGCGCGAATTGCCGGGTTTAAGCCGGGAACGTCTCCACCTCCGGTTAAAATGCCGATTACTCCTGGGCTTATCTTGTTCATATTTTCATCCCCACCAGTATGTTTTGTTTGAGTTATAATATACCATATTTAAGCTTTGTTACATAACCAGCTTTGCGTTTCAATTAGTAATAAAGGCATGGGCCTGTTCTAAAGTATTAGCATGATTAATAGAAGGTTTAAGTCAGCTGTTACTTGCTATGTACTGATCAACATCAAACTTTCTTTTACAACCCTTATAGCTCATGTAGCGAACCTTGCCGAAGATGGGCCGTTCTTTCCAGGCCCGGTCGTGAACCCCACCGATGCTCCAGGCAATCCCGGCATAGCCGTTTGGGTCCCGTCCGTCCAGGGAGTATTTGTCGTTAAGGTAAATCGCTATTTTCATAGCGTCTTGCGGTAAATCTGTCCACTCCAGAATTTTTTTGGCCCAATACATACGCATGTAGCCGTGCATTTTGCCCCGGTTGACCATCTCCATCTGGGCCGCATTCCAGAGCGGGTCGTGAGTTTTTGCTTTCTCAAATTCCTCCAGACTGTAGACATATTCCCTGTGGTCGTCGCTATGCTCATCCAGGTTTTCCCCGGCCCAGCGGGGGAAGGCCTTAACAGTATCATAGTGATCATTGTAGAAACAAAAATTATCGGAGAGCTCCCGCCTGACGATTAACTCTTCCAGGTAACTTTCCGGCTGAACACCCGGCTCTTCAGTTCCTTTTACCATTAGCGCCAGGCGCTGGGCGCTTAAGTGCCCGAAGTGAAGGTAGGGGGAAAGGTTGGACTGCCCGTCAAGGTTTGGGTCATTGCGATCGCTGTCATAGCGGACTAATTTGTTTTCAATAAAATGGCGCATAGCCTCCCAGGCTGCTTCTTCGCCGGGCGAAAATTGCATCACTTCTTTTACACTCCTGTCAATTCTAAGGCTCTCAGATGCTTTGTGCCAGTCGATAGGTGCAGCTGGTTTAGCTGGCAGAAATGGATGCTTTTCAATCTTAGGAATATCTGTCAGGTATTCAGGCAGAAGCTTCTTAATTTTCGGCCTGATCGTGTATGCTGCATATTCCTGTTTGGGCGACGTTATCCAGCAGGGTATTATATTGTGAGCATCTACTTCGTAAAAGGCTACCGGAAGTTTTTTTACAAGCGCTTCCTTCCACTGCCGGTTAATTGTAAGCGGAGAAAAATCGCTGACCAGGGCACCAGCCTGCTGTTCTCTGCAAAAACTGTCTATTTCAACTTCCGGGTTACCGGTTAGCAGACAGAAGCTGATATCAAGTTTATGCAGGAGATTTTCGGTTTCGGCAAGCCCTTTTAGCATAAATCCGTATTGCCGTTCCGCTGCCTCCAAAAAGCTTGGAACAAGGCAGAATGCAACTATAAGCGGCACCTTGTTTTCCAGGGCCATTTCCCGGGCAAAAATAAGAGCCCAGTTATCATTAACCCTTTGATCCCGGCTCATCCAATAGACAACCGGTCCACTTCCCTTCGATTCCTTGTTCAGGGTGCGGCTTCTTTTTTCATTAACAGCTTGTGTCATATAAACCTGCCCTTATGTTTAATATTTACCGATCTCATTAATTATTT
>PXFD01000032.1 GCA_003564505.1 Syntrophomonadaceae bacterium | reverse complement strand
GTTTTTTGTGTAGCTGTACCGCTCAAAAACAGTACAGGCAAAACTATAGCATCAATATCTCTATCCGGCCCAATTCACAGGATGATGAAGATAACCCTGGAAAATATTGTCGAATCACTAACAAAGCATGCCTCGGAGATTTCAAAATACCTTTAAGGTTGCCCTCAACACAAAACAATTTTTTGCCTCTCGATTGCCGTTAAGTCTTTATTAGTCAAGAGTTTTGAGCCTGCCTACCTGCTTTAGATCACCCGGCCGCTTCAAGTTTAAGGCAGGCCATTCCAATGTTTCACCGAACCATATTGACTCTCTTTGTGCGTTTTGCTTAAAACACCCCGATTATTTCTACCATTATACACAAAGGTTTTTCCTTACAACAATTTAAAATGCTACCTTATTGCTGACTTAGCAGAATATTAATAATTATTGCTACCAGCATGCCTGCTTTTGTATAAGCCCTTTTTGTACGACTTCTTACAGCCAAAGGGGGTTTTATATACACTTAACAGAAAGAGAGATGATCATAGATGGAACTTAATATATGGGAGATTGCCCTCAGGTTAGGTTTGGCCGTTATTTTCGGCGGGCTGGTGGGGTTTGAACGGGAGACTCACAATCGGCCAGCCGGTTTTAGAACTCATATTTTAGTGTGTACCGGATCAGCCCTGATCATGATGGTCTCAGCATATGGCTTTCTAAATGAATTTGGCACCGGCTATCAACTTGACCCGGGCCGGATTGCAGCCCAGGTCGTCACCGGGATCGGGTTTTTAGGCGCGGGCACTATCCTGCAGCAGAGGGGCAGCATTAGGGGACTAACCACGGCCGCATCGATCTGGGTGGTATCGGGAATCGGCCTGGCAACAGGTATCGGTTTTTACGCCGGTGCTGTGCTGGCGACCATGCTGGTGTTGATCAGCCTGCTCTACCTGGGCCGTGTGGACCGTAAAATCCTGCAGAGGCGCAGAATTAAAATTCTTCAGATCAAGTCAGTGGATCAACCCGGAATGCTGAGCAGAGTCACCGGGGTAATCAGTGAAAGCAAGTTAGATATCAAGAAAGCTTACCTGCAGGCACACGAGTACGATTCTTCGCTTGAAAAAGATGTTGTTGAAATTGAATTAGCCCTGGTTGCCCCGCAGAATTTTGATGAGAGTTTTCTCTTCAGCCGCCTCTCAGGACTGAGCGGCATCTTGAAAATAGTCTGGCAGGGTGAAGACATCCCGGTTTACAAGATGGAAAGAGAATAAGGATGAAGCTTCGTATAAATAGGGCCGTGGTTGGCACGATGCTGTTAAGCCCGTTTCCAAAACCCGCCTGATCAGTAAACTGGCTTCCTCAAGACTTCATCCTGAAGTTAAGATATATTCACCCAGGCCGTCTTTTTCCAGGTTGATCAGGGCGCCCAGGAGAATACCCTGTTCATAGTTACTGCCCGGGTTGATACAAAGAGTCTTTTTATGCCGCACTGCTCCCTTGGCCTCATGGATGTGACCGAACAGACCCAGCAGGGGCTCATATTTTTCAATCACCTGGCGCACAGTTTTACTGCCTACCGGTACAAGGGACCGACCGGCAAATTTGGGACGTAAATTTTCATCAAGCTCCGGTGCTTCATCAAGCCCAATACCAAAAGGCGGAACATGGATATTGAAAACAGCCGGTCTATTTGAATCCAGCTTGCTGAGAGGTTCTTCTAAACGCCTGGCCATTTCTTCTTCCGAGCATTCCCGGTAGGTTTTCCAGGGGGTTGGATTGCTCCAACCTGTGCTTAACATCTGGTAATCCAGGGGCAAATCTATAATTTTCCCTTCGACCAGTTCTATGCAGGCCGAGCTACCAATTAAGTCATCGATTTTAAAGACATCGTCGTTGCCAGGGCAGACATAACAGGGAATTTTTGTTTTCTTAAGCTTTTCTTCAGCCCATTCAATCCAGTATTCGATTGTAACCAGGGTTTGCCGGGTAAATAGCTCGCCCCGTTTTTGCTCATTTTCCTCCAGCTCTTTAATCTGATCCTTTTCCAGTATGACAGGGTAATATCCCCGGTCTTTAATCATGCGGGTCATATTTTCCAATTCTTCATTAGTGTGAAGGGTGTGCTCCTGCTCCAGGAAAATACAATAATGTTTGTTGTTTATTCGGCTCATAGCCTTGTTTCTCAAAAAAACCTTCCAGTTCTTCCCTTCGCGACTTTGAAGCGATGAAGTCAATGTCTTCGTACTCGCGGAGCCAGGGCTCTTCCGTGGCGCTGGAGCAATAATGACGTATGCCCAACCCTCCAAGCAACCTCAGGACCAGTCCCTTTTTCTCCGCCTCCTTGATTAACCTCAAGGCTTCCTGGTAAATATCTGCAACAACCAGCTTGAATCACCTGCTTTAAATTTATTTGATTATTGTCATATTACACAATAATCGGAACAAAGTATAGAGCCGGTCAAGCTTTTCTGTTATCCCTGCGCTTAAAGAGCGCGGCGGTAGATCTGCTCGTAAGCTTCTACAGTCAGGTCCCGCGGGTTACCAATGGTTTGAGGATCATTAAATGCTTCTTCTGCCAGGCGGGAAATGTCCGTTTCTTTAATACCCAGTTCCTTTAGACGCGGAATGCCGATATCTTCAGCCAGTTCCCGGACCGCTTCAACTGC
>PXFD01000075.1 GCA_003564505.1 Syntrophomonadaceae bacterium | reverse complement strand
TGGCTTTTAAGCCCAACAACAGTTGAATCGGATTTAATCCGGCAATGGGGTTGCCGCCCGGAGTGGTAGGGGTTTTTAATCCCTTATCGCTGGTTGGTGAAACCTGTCCCTTGGTTAATCCGTAAACCATATTATTGTGCATCATGTAAGTTACATCAATATTCCGGTGGGCAGCGTGAATTAAGTGGTTGCCTCCTTCTGCCAGCCCGTCTCCGTCTCCACCTATAGCTAGTATTTTCAAACTACTATTAGCCAGGCTTATACCAGTAGCTGCCGGCAAAACTCTACCGTGCAAAACATTAAAAGTATTTACACGGAAATGACCGGGCATTTTACCTGCCTGCCCTATCCCTGAGACAACCATCACCTGATTAGGAGGAAGCCCTAAATCTGCAAGAGTGTTTTTAAGCACATCAAGGATGGCAAAATTACCGCAGCCAGGGCACCATGTGTTTTCTCGATCCAGGTCATAATCATTAACATTTACTGCCATGGGAATGTCCCTCCTTTTTCTAATTGCTCTAAGACATAGCTTGCATTCATGGGGCGTCCATCGTACTTTAGAACAGCATGGTCGGGTTGTATGCCTGTTTCAATTCTAAGCAGCCTGCCCAGTTGTCCGGTGGAATTCATTTCAACAGTGACCAGGCGGCTTGCCCGGTTGATAAATTCAAGCAGTTTTTCTTTTGGAAACGGCCATAGTTGTTTTAAGCAGACAACGGCCATTTTTTCACCCTGTTGATTTGCCAGGTCGACAGCTTCATGGCAAGCACCATAGGAAGAACCCCAGGTGAGCAGTAATGTTTCCGGATTATCCGGGCCATACTGAACAGGCGGCATAATATCTTTAGTTAGGCTTCCAAACTTTCGGGTCCTTTTTTCTGCCATTTGCTTGCGTATAGCTGGATCTTCAGTTGAATAACCGATCTCAGTATGTTCATTACCTGTTGATATTACACAATGCTTGCTCTGTCCCGGAAATGCCCTGGGTGAAATACCTGATTCGTTTACCTGGTATCTTTTATATTCAGACATTTTGTTAAGGTCCTCGGATTTGATGATGTTGCCACGTTCAATATTAACGATACTCAGGTCGTATGGTTCAACGGTGAAGTAAGAGTCTGCGAGATGCTGATCACTCAGTATAAAAACCGGGATCTGGTATTTTTCTGATAAATTGAAAGCATGGACAGCCGTCCAAAAGGCGTCTTCAACAGTATGTGGGGCGAGTATGGCACGAGGGAATTCTCCATTTCCAGCATGCAGGGCAAAAAGCAGCTCCCCCTGCTCAGTCCGGGTGGCCATGCCGGTTGCCGGTCCGGGACGCTGACCAAGCAGAATCACTACTGGGGTTTCTGTCATGCCTGCCAGGGATAAGCCTTCTACCATCAGGGAAAAACCGCTTCCGGATGTGGCAACCAATGAACGCATTCCGGCATAGGCAGCTCCAATTGACATGATGATGGCAGAAATTTCATCTTCTGCCTGCTCAAATGCCAATGGCAGGCGCTTAGCCTGCCTGGCAATGTACTGAATTGCTTCGCTTACGGGAGTCATTGGGTAAGAGCTTATAAATCGGCAACCGCCCGCCAGGGCCCCGAGGGCCAGGGCTTCGTTTCCCGTTAACACCATTTGTTCTTTATGATCGGGCTTTTCCAGGCTGCAATCACACCTGCCGGAAAAATTTTCAGCAGCATAATTTGCCCCCGCCCGGGCAGCTTTAATGTTAGACTCAGCAATTTCGTTGCCTTTATCTCGAAATAATTTTTTGATGGTGTCTTCAAGAATATCAGGAGTTCCGCCCATGATCTGCCATACTGCTCCGGCTGCAACCGTATTGCCCATTACTTTTTTCCCGCCATGCTTCTCTCCAAGCTCTGCCATCGGCAAAGCAAAGTATTGCTCGTTCCGGTTTTGTGGTTCAATTTCATTTTGGTCGTACACTGTTACACCGTTTTTATTCAGTTCACCTGTATGCAAATCCAGTGAGGCCTGATCTAAAGCAACCAGGACATCAATTTTGCTGCTATATGAATAAACCGGTTCAGAGGTGACCCGAACCTGGTAGAAATTATGGCCTCCTCTTACCCGTGAATAGTAATCCTGGTGGGCAAACAAGTGAAGTCCATGATCGGCAAAAGATCTTGACAATATAGAGCCTATTGTATTGATGCCCTGACCAGCTTCACCGCCAACTTTTATGGAAAAGTCTTTTTTGTCTTTCAAAGCGTAATCCCCCCGGCATAAATATTTAATTGATACTTTATTCAAAGGCTTTAATTACGGCCGGAATAATTTTGAGATAAGGAGTAATCTGCTTATGCTGATCTGTTTAGATTATCCAACAAAAGCTGCATGACCTTATCCGGATTTTCGTTAATTACAATTTTTGCTATATTATCGTGAGTTGTTGAAGTGGGATTAATTATAACCAGGTTGTCATTATCTGCAAGCAAATCCCTGGTGGGTGAAGTAACAATCATGGTGCCTATTACCAGGACAAGGTCTGCCTTATTAATTTCTACTTTTGCTTTATCATAATCGTTGGGAAGCTCTTCACCGAATAGGACCACATCAGGTTTTAGCGGTTCGCCGCATTCAGGACAGTGTGGAAGGTGTCCTTTTTCAAGTTCATCGGTGAGCTT
>PXFD01000076.1 GCA_003564505.1 Syntrophomonadaceae bacterium | reverse complement strand
CATATCTGTTTTCAAATTCACTGGCTCCGGCCATTGTCGGAGGAACTCTTAAGGCGCTCGAAATGCTTTCTGTTTCAACCGATCTGCAGAGTAAAGTCAGGGAAAATGCCGCCTACTTCCGAGGCAAAATGCTTGAAGCCGGCTTTACCATAATTCCCGGAGATACGGCCATTGTTCCGGTAATGCTCTACGATGAACCGCTGGCCCTGAAAATGGCCGACCTGATGTTAAGCGAAGGAATCTATGTGATAGGCTTTGCCTATCCGGTTGTTCCGAAAGGAAAGGCCCGGATCAGGGTCCAGCTTTCCGCGGCCCACGAAAAAGAACACCTGGACAAAGCTGTAGATGCCTTTATTAAAGTCGGAAAAAAGCTTAAGGTAATTTAAACTAAAGGAGCGCCAATGAGAACAACAGTTATTGCCTGTAAGACATTAGAAGATGAAGTAAACCAGGTCCTGAATATAACAGAAATTAACTATCCGGTAAAATGGATTGAGTCCGGCCTGCATAATTATCCTGAGAAGCTGAGGGATACGCTGCAAAATACTATAGACGAAACGACAGACAGTGATTATATCCTGCTGATCTTTGGGTTGTGCGGCAATGCTCTGCTGGGTCTTACTTCACCCAGAGCCACCCTGGTCATACCCAGGGTTGATGATTGCATATCACTTTTCCTCGGTGGAAACAACAAGCGAAAAATGATCGAAGAAAAGGCTGCAGCATACTATCTGACCAAGGGATGGCTCAGGTATGAAAATAATATCTGGCAGGAATATACCAGGAGTGTTGAAAAATACGGGAAGGAGAGAACAAAGGGCATCTTTGCCACAATGCTTAAACACTATACCCACCTGGTGGTGATTGATACAGGCGCTTACGATACCGACCTTTTTTTAGAGGAGGCTAAAGAAATTGCCACTGAATTAGACCTGGAGCTAAAAGTAATTCCGGCTGACTTGAACATGCTAAAAGATGCCCTGGAACAGAATTGGCAAGAAGAGTTTATCGTAATCGAGCCAGGGAAAACAATAACCATGCAGGATACCGGGATCTGCGGAAGGGAGCTGCAATGAAAAAAGTTTACGCCCGAACCAGGCATTTCGTTTTCAAAATATTATCCAGGATTTTACCGGTACCCGAACCGGAAGTTTTCAGCGGACCGGGGAGTACCGCTCGCTGCCCCGCAATACTTAAAGCAGAGGGTATTAACAATGTTCTTGTTGTAACCGATAATGATATTGTGAAAATCGATTTGATTGATGGCCTTTTGGAATCCTTACAGAAAAGTGGTATTACCTATACAGTCTTTAGTGATATCCAGCCTAACCCTACTATACAGAATGTAGAAGAGGGCTTGAAGGTTTACAGGGATAACAACTGTCGGGGAGTTGTTGCTTTCGGGGGCGGTTCTCCCATCGACTGCGCGAAAATAATTGCCGCCAGGACGACCAATAAAAAGCCGGTAAAAAAGATGAAAGGCTTGTTCAAACTCTGGCGCAGGGTTCCATTCCTGCTGGCCATTCCGACAACTGCAGGCACCGGAACCGAAGCAACCATAGCAGCAGTGATAACCGACCCAAAAGAACATGAAAAATTCTCCATTAATGATATGAAACTCTGCCCTAAAGTTTGCATTTTAGATCCTGAATTATTGCTCGGCCTTCCGCCACACCTGACTTCTACTACCGGAATGGATGCTCTAACTCATGCCATAGAAGCGTACATTGGGTTAATCGGAACACCAAAGACAAATAAATGGGCCATTGAAACAGTTAAGCTGACTTTTCAAAACCTGGAGCGCTCATACCGTGATGGTACAGATATTAAAGCCCGTGAAGCAATGCTTCTTGCTTCACATTATGGAGGTAAAGCCTTTACCCGCACTTATGTTGGTTATACACATGCCGTAGCACATAACCTGGGCGGCGTTTACGGTCTGCCTCACGGCCTGGCCAATGCCATAGTTCTGCCATACATCCTGGAACTGTCAAAAGTTGCATGTATTCCTAAAATGGCCGAGCTGGCTGTTGCTGCTGAGTTAGGTGATGCCTCCGAAGAAAAATCGGTCCTCGCTGACAAGTTAATAATGGGCATCAGATTTTTAAATAAAAGCATGGACATCCCATCCACTGTTGAGGAAATCAGGGAGGAAGATATTCCTATGCTGGCCAAAAGGATTGAAACAGAAGGCAATCCTACTTACCCTGTTCCAAAGTTGCTATGGGCAGAAGATTTTGAAAAACTTCTCCACAATTTAAAAGGCAAATAAATGCGCCAAGTTTTATTAACTAATTTTAAAATAAGGAAGGAATCAGAGGAACATTAACAGAAGGAGGTTAATTGAATTTAATTTCAGGAGGTTTTTTTGATGAGTGTGATGGAAAAAGCAAGAGATTTAGGTAAGGAAATCAGAAGCACTGAGCAATACCAGGAACTGGAAAGAGTTTCTGAAAATATGCAGGAAGATACCGAAGCAAGTCAGATGATTAAAGAAATACAGGAACTGCAGCAGCAAATACAGTTTGCCCAGCAATCCGGGGTTCAGCCCAACGAAGAACAAATCCAGCAGTTCAATGACTTGAAAAGCAAAATGGATACGAACCTGACAATCCAGGCTTATGCTAAAGCACAAAATGACTTCAGCCAGTTCATGCAGGAAGTTAACAGTG
>PXFD01000007.1 GCA_003564505.1 Syntrophomonadaceae bacterium | reverse complement strand
TTGAACACTGGCAGAGATTCCTGGACCAGGGTGGCAGTTTATCAGGCTTGACCTATAACCAGCACAGCCTGCCTGAATATTTTACCAGGATGAAGGCGGTACAGGAGTGCTGCCGGGAGAGAGCTGAAGAGATCTGGCTTATGGATACAGGTGCGGCGGCTATCCTGGGCAGTCTGGAAGATCCCCGGGTCAGGGAAGCCACGGAAGATGAGGGCAGTATGCTGGTTAATGTGGGGAATCAACACACCATTGCATTCCTGGTGGCCGGAGACAAGGTATACGGAGTATTTGAACACCACACCGGCTTGCTGACAGAGCAAAAGCTGGCTGATTACCTGGAGCGTTTTCAGCAGTTTTCCCTGGGTAACGAGGAGATTTTTGAAGATCATGGCCACGGTTGTGCCATCCTGCCCGAAGCAGAAAAATACAAGTTTGACTTCATTTCCGTCACCGGCCCGCAGAGAAAACTTGCTGCTAATATGGGCTACATGGCTGTTCCACATGGGGATATGATGATCTCTGGCGCCGCCGGCCTGGTCAGGGGCGTGCTTTCTCATAAATTAAAATAAAACTTCCAACCTATTCTCCATTATTCGGCAGGTCTTCGATGGCAATTATCTTTTCCATAATTTTAGCTCCGACCAGCTTACCGGTAATTACTGTGGTTATAAGCCCATTCCTGCTGCTCATTCGAATGGGGCTTGTATCTCGTGTGGGCAATGGCATCCTGGCGGCATTGGGTTGAACAGTCGAGACAGACAAGGCAGCTGTTTCCTTTAATAGAGTATACCTTGTCGCTGACCTGGACAGCGTCTGTCGGGCAGACTTTTTTACAAATATCACAGCTGTCGCATTTTTCCTGGTCGATCATCATATTGAGTTTTGCTTTCCCTGCCGGAAGGCTCAGAATCGTGCCATACGGACAGAGGTAACGATGCCAGAGTTCTTCCGGGAAGAATATGGTTAATACTACCCCGGCGGCAAATAATGCCGGTAATGCCGGAATCGCTCTGCTGGTGATCATGCTAAAAGCAAAGGCAGCTATAAACAGGATCAGTACCAGGTACTTGATCCAGGGGCTGGCTAAAGCATGTGGAACTTTTTGCTTTTTTATGCCCAGTCTTATTTTGATAGCTGTTACTGCATTCATGACAGTATTAATCGGACAGAGCCAGCCACAGTATATCCTGCCCAGGAAAAATGAGGCAACAATATCTCACAGTACAATCCGGGAACAGATTATTGCATTTCTAACCTATGAATACCATATACAGCAGAGCCCGGTTATTAAGCTTAACTATTCAAAAAAAAGAAATGGCAGAGCGATTAGGTGTGCAGAGGACTTCGCTCAGCCGTGAACTAAATAAAATGCGCCGGGATGGCCTGCTGGATTATGATGCCAGGACAATTACCTTGAAAAGTATGAAGGTTAAATAGTCTGAGAACTGATATAGTCTTTTTGACAGAACAAGGCCGCTTAAAAGTTGAGCAAGTTATAAATTGACTAAATACACATTATGGTCTGGACAGGAAAAGGTGAAAGCCGGCAAATAATAATTCAAATCCTGAACCTTTTTAAAAACTCATTTATTCATGCTTGCCATTGAGTGCTGTTTTATTCTTAACGTTTAAAGCTTTATTATATATTTTTGCTTGAAATAAATAATGTCCAAAAAAACTCCCGCCGGTTGGCGGGAGCATATTTGCAGTATATCATTTACTGACGCTACCAGGCAGCGCGGTATACTTCCAGCACTAGTTCCATTTCCATCGCCGGGCGCGGGTTGTAAACTATTGAACCATCAGCCAGCGAATAATCGGCTGCCTTCTCCAGGCCCGACTCGGGAACTCCTACATCGCGAAGCTTTTGTGGGAGGCCGATTCTTTCGGTTAGCTTCCAGATGGCATCAGCTGCTGCCCTGCCGGCGTCCTCGTCATTCATGCCACGCACATCAAGGTTCATTGTCCTGGCAATTAAAGCATAGCGATCGGCGCATTCTTCCATGTTGAAAACCAAGACATGAGGCAAGAGAATGGCATTGGCAATGCCGTGCGGAACTTCGTATAAGGCTCCCACCGGGTGGGCCAGGGCATGGACCAGGCCGGGCTGACCGTTGCTAAAAGCAATACCGGCCATGGTAGCGGCAAGCTGCTGCTGGCCGCGGGCCACAAGATCATCGCCCTGTTCGACACAGCGCGGGAGATACTCCATGATTAGCCTGATTGCCTGCAGGGCCATGGCATCAGCAATGGGCTGCCTCTGTAGGGTATGAATTGCCTCCACGGCATGGGATAGGGCATCCATTCCAGGACCGGCAGTAAGGTGCGGAGGGAGACCTATTGTTAAGGTAGGATCGAGGATCGCTTTGCTGGGGATCAGGTAGTAATCAAGAAATGCTTCCTTTACATCCCGATCCCAGTCCTTTATAACGGCAAACCAGGTTGCTTCACTGCCGCTTCCAGCTGTTGTTGGCACCACTATGTGCGGTGTCTGCGGTCGGGTAAGCATTTGAACTCCGCTGTAATCCTCAAGTTTTCCGCCTTCTTTCATTACAACAGCCATACCCTTGGCAGTATCAATAACGCTTCCGCCTCCTACACTGACCAATATATCGGCACCTTGTTCGAGGGCATAGGCAGCTCCTTCATCGACCAGGTGAAACCCCGAATCCTGGATGCACCTGTCGTAAATTCCGACATAACGATGGCCCAGTGCTTTTTCGACACGCTCGGCCAGGCCGGCCTCAACGATACCTTTATCAGTAACAATCAACGCCCTGGAACAAGCCAGGCTGTCTACTTCCAGTCCAATTTCTTTGATGCTGTTTTTTCCAAAAATAATCTTGGTTGGATTATTGTATTCAAAAGCAAGATCTCGATCGTACGACAAGGCAGCTACCTCCTGTTTTCTTAAACAGAATTAAAATCCATAGGTTGAACGCAGTTTGCTAAACCATTCGTTATATTTTTTTCTTTCTTCTTCATCCATTGCGGTATGGAAACTGGTTTCAATCTGGGCTGCTAAGTCTACCAACCGCTTGCTGGCTTTTACATAACGCACTATCATAGGTAGTGAACCTTTAAGTTTAATTTTTCCCTGCATCATGGCTTTAACAACATCCAGCTCGCCTTCCAGCACAGACTGCCATCGTTCAAATTCCCCTGTTAAAACAAAATCGGCCTGTTCACCGGCTTCGCGGGGAACCAGCCTAACAGAGCGACAGTCGCCATGCCACAGGTCCATCAACATGTAAATATCGTCATTTAAACCAATTTCGGAGTTGGCAAGGATATGAATAACTACCGTGCCTTCCCAGGTTTTTGCCACTTCCTTATAATCGTCATCATTTTGAATTAGTTTTTCAAAAGCAGCCACCCATTCCGGAGTTCCCATTATGTAGGGCTTTTCTACTTCTGAAAGCCTTTTCTCAACCATTTCCAGGTAAGCATTTTCCCATTCGTCCGAGCCGTAAGTGTAATTCATTTCTGCATTCCTCCCTAAAAGTGATCTTCAGAGTGGGTAAAAAGTATTAAACTAAACCTCCTTTCTGTTAACAGTATTTTTAAGCCCCGATTGCAATGACTTAGCGTCAAAATGTGATACATTTAGCTAATTATACCTCTTTTAACAGTAATGCGAAAGTAAATAATTATGAGCAAACAGGTTTTTATTGTGAAGATTCTTTCTCCAGAAAGGTTGTTTTTTCCTGTAAGGCATTGTATATTTAAAATAAATTGTGAGCTTATTGTGCAAGATGATTATATTCATAATTTTCATAAATACAGCACAGGCGCGAAATTTATTGCTAATAAAATCAAATTATGTGGAGGTGTATTCTTGTGTATGGCTGTCATGATAAGTTGCTGAGAGTTGATTTGACAAACGGTTTTATCAGTGAGGAGGAAATACCGGCAGAAAAACACCGGGATTACCTGGGAGGTGCAGGCCTGGCTACCAGGTATCTTTGGGACGAAGTTCCAGCCGGGACAGACCCTCTGGGCCCTGATAATAAGCTAATTTTCATGGCCGGCAGTCTGACCGGAGTAGTGGCACCCAGTACAGGACGGTTTAGCGTTGTAAGCAAATCGCCCCAGACCGGGATCTGGGGGCAGGCCAATTCCGGGGGGCGCTGGGGAGTGGATTTTAAAAAGTGCGGTTATGACGGGATCATATTTGAAGGAAAATCGCCGAAGCCTGTTTACCTCCTCATTGAGGACAATAAGGCCGAACTCAGAGAAGCTGATCATCTCTGGGGAAAAAATGTGCCTGAAACAACTGACACGCTAAAAGAGGAACTGGATAAAAAATTCAATGTAGCCTGCATTGGCCAGGCCGGTGAAAACCTGGTCACATACGCGGCTATAATGAACGACTACGGGCGCGCAGCCGGACGGTGCGGTTTGGGTGCTGTTATGGGTTCAAAAAACTTGAAAGCGATCGCCGTGAGGGGTACTGCAAACACCCCTGTATACAAGCAGGAAGAATTTAAAGCTCATTCAAAAAAACAGTATGAACTGATTGACGACGCAATGTTTAAAATGGCGATGCAATCTTTCGGAACCAGCGTTGTTTTAGACCTGGTCAGCGTCCGTGGCGGATTTCCGACGCGTAACTGGCAGACCGGCACCTTCGAATACTCCGACGAGATCAACGGGCCGGCCATTTCCGACAAGATCCTGACCAAAAATATTACCTGTTTTGCCTGCCCCATAGAATGCGGGCGCGGTACCGAGATTAGGGAAGGGAAATACACCGGACACCGGGGTGAAGGGCCAGAATATGAAACGGTAGGCACCTTCGGTGGGATGTGCGCTGTAAGCAACCTGGAAGCCATTACCATGGCAGGTTATTTGTGCAACGATTATGGAATCGACACGATATCGGCGGGCAGCACAATAGCCTTTGCCATGGAGTGCTTCGAAAAAGGTATTCTGACAGAATCAGATACCGGTGGAACTGCCATTAATTTCGGCGATCAGGACATTATTGTCGACCTGGTACACTTGATTGCCAAAAGAGAGGGTATTGGTAACCTGCTGGCTGAAGGCACCAGGCGGATGGCGGAAAAGTTAGGGCAGGGCAGCGAAGACTTTGCCATGCATGTTAAGGGGTTAGAGCTTCCAGCCTATGACAGTCGGGCTGTTCAGATGACCGGCCTAACCTACGTGACCGCCAACCGGGGCGGAGACCACATAACCGCCTTTGTCCAGGGGCCGACTTTCTCTGATGTGCCATTCCTGATCGTAGAAGACAGCGAGATCAAAGATCCCTTCGTGGCCGATCCCGCTGAGGCCAGGGTGGCGGTAGACCTGGAAGATATGCTTACTACCTTTGACTGTGTTGGGGCATGTAAGTTCATGGGCTTATGCCTGAGCGCTGAAGACTGGGTGAAGCTGGTCAACCTTGTAACCGGCTGGGATTACAGCCTGGATGAGTACAAACAGGTTGGTGAAAGGGTTTACAACCTGGCTCGGGCATTTAGCAACCGGGAAGGGCTGATTGCAGCGGACGATAAACTGCCAAGGCGGCTGATGGAAGACCCCTTACCAGAAGGTCCGGCTGAGGGTCATGTGAACGAGCTAGCTGTTCTGCTTGAAAACTACTACCGCATACGCGGCTGGGATGACAAAACTGGCAAACCGTCGGCAGAAAAACTCCGTGAAATGGGACTGGATGATATCATCCCTGCCCTGTGGAGCTAAGCAAAGGAGGACAGTTTCGTGACTAACCTGGAAGAGAAAAGGCCCTGGCTAAAAAGCTACCGCCTAGGCCCTTATAAGCTGGCACAGAGCCTGGAACCGTACCCTGAAAAACCTCTTTACACCATGCTTGATGAATCTGCGGCAAGATTTCCCCGTTCTACGGCAATTGACTACTGTGGACTGCGGTTAAGTTACGGGGATCTAAAAGAGCAAACTGACCGGTTTTCTGCTGCACTTTCCGGCCTGGGTGTGAAAAAAGAGAGCAAGGTGGCCACCATCCTTCCGACCTGCCCCCAGTATATGATTGCCAACTTTGGCATCTTAAAGACAGGAGCCACCCACGTGCCCTGCAGTATCCTGCATAAGGAACGTGAGCTGGAATATGAAATTGGCGAGTCGGGAACAGAAACGGTGATCTGCCTGGAGGAACAGCTGGATAAACTGCTTGCTGTCAAATCGAAAACAAGCCTTAAAAATATTATCGTAACCTCTCTTCTTGACTATACCCCCCGGGAAAAAGAGAACAGGGAATCTCCACCTGATACTTACCTCTTCAGGCAGTTAATTAACGACCACAAACCTGTTCCCCCGGAAGTGATAATTAAACCACGTGAAGACCTGGCCTACCTTGCTTTTACCGGTGGAGCCACCGGTTTGCCGAAAGGAGTTATGCTCACCCATTTCAACCGCTATTCCAATGTAATGCAGTCTATGGCCTGGGCCATGACCAGCCTCGAAAAATCAATTCGTGGAAAGGCATCCCTGTTTGTTGGAGTACCGCTATTCCATTCTTACGGGGATTCTGCCGCCCTGTTCGGCATCTACTGGGGCTTGCGCCTTATCTTGATCCAGGATCCACGGGATATCGACAGTATTGCCAAAATTCTGGTCGAAAACCGGCCTTTTATGTCTGCCCTGGTCCCAACTCAGTTGATGAAACTCCGGGATAAGGATCTGCCTCGCATGCCGATCCAGATAGTATCGGGGGCTTCTCATCTGCCCGTGGAAGTGCGAGAAAGCATCGCCCAGAAAATTAAGATGCCCGTTTCGGAGGGCTACGGCCTGACCGAAACCAGTCCTACAACCCACCTCGACCTGACCGGTTTTTCCAAGGTAACTGGTTTCGCAACCAAGCAGAAATACAGTATCGGTTTGCCGGTGCCTGATACTGACGTTAAGCTGATCGATGAAGAAAGTGGAGAAGAAGTACCATCGGGTGAGCCCGGACACATGTACATTAAAGGTCCCCAGGTTATGAAAGGTTATTGGCCTGAAGCCGGGTCGGGTTTAGTTGACGGCTGGCTGCCGACCGGCGATATAGCCCGGATGGATGAAGACGGCTATTTTTACATTGTCGATCGCATTAAGGATATGGCCAACATTTCAGGCTACAAAGTTTATACCAGTACAGTCGATGATGTGCTGCACCAGCATTCAGCAGTTTCGATGGCTGCTGCCATTGGAATTCCGGACCCGGAAAGGGAAGGCAGTGAGAGAATCAAGGCCTTCGTCGTCCTCAGGGAAGAATACTGTGATAAAGTGACCGCCGAAGATATTATTGATTTCTGCCGTGACAAATGTGCCTCATACGCTGTACCTCGACAGGTAGAATTTCGCGACAGTTTACCATTTACAGTAACCGAAAAGATCTACAAGAAGCAGCTTCGGGAGGAAGAAATAGAAAAGGGATCTAAAGGGTAGCACGGAAAAACCCGAATATATTAGCAGGGAGATGGTGTGCTTGCAGGTTACTGTTAGACCTTACCTTTTCCTACAACAGACATTCGGTTTTAAGGAGAAGGTTCTTGAGCTGCCTGATGGAGCGGATCTCAGAACTCTAATGGATATAATGCATAGAGAGTACGGCCTGCCGGAATTTCATCTTACTCCAAACGGTAAATATCAGTTTTTAGGGAGTGCTGGCCAGCCGGAGGATCTAATGGTATTAGTCGACGGCCGGAACATGGAGCAGCTTCAAGGAACAGATACAAAGCTGCACGAAGATGCTGAAATCAGCTTATTCCCACCGGTAGCTGGAGGCTGATGAAAGGGTCACTTATCCTGAATATGCGAATTGCCATTTTCATCCATCAGATGGTGAGGCCGCAGCCTCATGGGTGTCTATTTAACGTCTTTGGCTAAGACCAGGGCTTCGCCATAGCAGATTGTTTCGCCCCTGGAATTTGTACATGTTGTTTCAAGGTTTACCAGGTGTTTTTCGGGGCGTAAACGGGTTATTTTTACGGTTGCGGTCAGGGGTTCGTTATAATAGCCTTTGCCAGTAAAGGTCATCTGCTGTTTTAGGTAGTTTGTGCCAAACCCGGGCAGCTCGGTGCCGAGTAAGTATGAGAATAGCCCGCCAATCAAAGGCTCGGGAATCGGGTGTTTCCCGACCTCATTGGGAAGGTATTTTTCCCCCGAAAGTTTCATGAAAAGTTTTCTGTCCTTATCAGTAAAGGTCCGGCTGCGGGCTGCGCTCATGCCTAATTCCAGGTTTTTCATGATAGCCCCTCCCATTTAAGCAGGGTTTCTCCATCAAGTCCAAGATTACCGCATGGCCTGTACATTTGGACTTTCATTTTTATAGTTTTTGCTTCCGGTTCCAGTGAAATAATTTCGATTCGGTAGTGGACATTTTCGCCGGCAGTGGTGCCGCTCGGAAACATCATCTGGTGGGAAAGCTGGACAGATCCGGGAAATAAGTTTTGCAGGAATCCTTTTAGCCCGGTATAAAGCAGCATGCCGTGAGCGACAGTGGCCCCGAAGTGAGTTTGGGCTGCATATTCAGGGTCAACATGAATGGGGTTGTTATCACCGCTCAATGAAGCAAAAGCATTGAAGTCATCCTGGCTAAAGCAGCGCTCTGTTTCAAAAACATTTCCGGGTTTAATATTTTTTCCAGTAAGATTGAATTCTTTCATTATTAACCTCCCTGCATTTAATATTACTGATAAAAAATGTTATGATTATGGTTAAGCTGGTATTTTAACATCTGTTTCGTTCTGATTAAACTGACATAGGAGGATCAACATGCAAAAAGTGCTGGGAATATCCGGTTCTATGAGAGATAAAGGGAACACCGAGTTTTTAACCGGCTATGCCTTATCTCAATTTGATGAGAGCAGGTTTAGTTCCGAGTTAGTCTCGCTTAAAGGTTTGCTGATCAAGCCCTGCGAGGGCTGCTACAGCTGCATGGAAGCAAAAAAGTGTGTTATTGATGACGATGATTTTGATATTGTATTTAACAAAATGGCTGAGTCTGATGGATTAATAATCGGGTCTCCGGTATATTTTAGCGCAGTTCACCCCCAGCTTATGTCGCTGCTTGACAGGGCAGGTTTCGTCCGCATCTGGAGCGGTGAGCGCTTTTCCGGCAAAGTGGGCGGGCCGATAACCGTAGCCCGGCGTGCCGGTCAGAATATGGCTTTTGCTCAACTATTAATGTGGTTTTTTATTAATGATATCATCGTTCCCGGCTCAAGCTACTGGACCATGTCTGTTGCAGGAGCCAAAGCCGCCCGTGATGCTGCGGAAGACCAGGAAGCGCAGCTCCATATTTCACATTTTGTAAATAATATGAGCAAGGTGATGGCTGCCCTTAAAAAGGCTTAAGTATTTAACTTTTCTTCATTATAGTTGCCTGTCCGTCTATAACAATTTCACCGGCCTGGTTATAAGCCTCGGTTTTAAGTTTGGCAATATTTTTTTCCTGTATTAATTCGATTACTTCAACCTTCGCTGTGATCGTGTCTCCTAGATAGACGGGAGCTTTAAATTTTAAGTTTTGCTCCATGTATATTGTATTTTTACCGGGCAATGTGGTTCCAAGCAGTGTGGATATCAGGCTGGCGCCAAGCATTCCGTGGGCTATTCTTTTTTTAAAGGGTGTTTTAGAAGCAAATTCTTCGTCTACGTGAAGCGGGTTAAAATCCCCGCAAATACCGGCAAAGTTATAAACATCAGATTCAGATATTGTTTTGCTTATTTCGGCGGAATCGCCAATCTTCAAATCAGAAAAAGGGATATCGGCAATCACAGGATATAACCTCCATCATGTAAATAATTTTGATCAGACTAGTCGGGAGCAATTCCTTTTAATATAAATTTACGGATTGTTTCCAGCTGTGTTTCACTCGGAAGGCCTTTATCCCAAAGCGGCCAGCGCATCCCGGTAAAAATACTTATCCCCATCAGGCAGAAAGCCAGTGCTTCCGGTTCCATTCTTTCAATTTGTTTTTTATCCATTGCTTTTTCAAGGTGTTCAGAGTAACCTTTGCTGAAGTTCAGGTAGTGCCATTTAAATATCTCAATATCCACAAACTCTGCCTCCCTGATCAGGGCGTATAGGGTTGGATGCTCCAGGCAGTAACGGTAGAAGGCCATGATACCTTCTACTTCAGCTTCTTTACGGTCGGGAATATCTTTGATAGCAATCTGAATGTGTTTGCGAACTTCATGGTGAACATAGTAAATTAGTTCCCGGAAAATATCTTTTTTGCCACGGAAGTAGAGGTAGAAGGTGCCCATGGCCACACCTGCCTTTTCGGTAATGGCATAAACAGAAGTCTCATGGTAACCTTTTTCCCCGATAATTTCTTCTGCGGCTTTTAAAAGTTTATTAAAGGTAGCCTGTCCGCGTCTTGTTTTAGGGTGGTTTACTCCTTCATTATTCATTTTAGTTAAATCATTTGTTTTCATAGTTCACCTTTTTAGAAAGCAGTCAGGGTCAATCAAAGCTTAGCCTATAATCAACTACCAGTCAATTTTTAGCTCAAAAGAAACCTTTTAGAATTTATCTCTGTCTCCCCATTCAATGACCGTTGAGCCCCAGGTATAACCGGTTCCCGCCGCCATCAGGGCCACGGTATCGCCATCTTTAAGCCTGCCCATTTTTTCCGCTTCGGTAAGAGCAATAATCTGGTCGGCGGCCTGGACATGCCCGTAATCTTCAAGATAGAAACTTTGTTCCGCTGTGAGGCCAAGTTCACTGAGAAGGTCGTTATAAAGGGAACGTTTGAAATGGATAGGTGCCAGAAAATCAAGGTCGGCCAGGGATTTGCCGCTTTTCTCCAGGGCAATTTTTATAACATTTATAAAATGATCAAAGGTAATCGGGTCAAGGTATTCTTTCATTTCTTCCGGGTCGATAACGTCAAGCTTCCCTGAGGTAGGGCTGCAGTTTAAAGTGGCAATCGGGTTAACCGAACCACCGTCCAGGACCTTAACATGTTTGCTGAAAAAGCCTGCGGTAATATTGTGGGTTTCAAGAATGATATTTTTTGCTGCACCCTTTTGCAGCAGGACTGCGGCTCCCCCGTCGCCAAAGTTGTACATAAACCGGACCCGCGGATTGTTATAGTCAATCAGGTGTGATTCTTTACTGCCCATAGTCAGGAGGACATTGTTCATACTGTCATCACTAAGCATCATGCCTTTAACCATACGCAGGGCGACGGTGAATCCGGCACAGAGTGAGTATATTTCAGTGGCGAAAGCCTGGTCTGCGCCCAATTCATATTGTAATTTGCAGGCGCATGACCAGACGGAGTAGTCTTTATACTGGCTGCCGAAGAAAATTACCGCATCGAGCTGGCCCGGGTCAAAATCACCGAGAGCGGATCGAGCTGCAGAAAGGGCCATATCCGAGACATGTTCATCGGGTGAAGCGACGTGTTTTTGGCGCAGGCCCATTTTATTCCTGATAACCTCAACAGGTATATCAGTCTTTTTTGCAACATCATCACTGGTTTCTATATTATCCGGTAAATATATGCCCATTCTTGTCATACCAACAAATTGCTTTTTAGAATCTATCATGGCAACGACTCCTTACAATGAAAGAATAATAATTTTTGTATATGCCCTGGCAGGCTTGTATTAGTTGTTTTGACGTGCCTGCCATTTCGCCTGTAACTGCAGGTATGTACCGACCAATCCTTTGGGCATGTAAAGCACGACCAGAACATAGATCGCTCCGAAAAATAAAAGCCAGCGAGAGAATATCTCGTGAATGCCGCGCAGCTCAAGCAGGTAGTTCTGGGCCAGCTGTACAAATGCAGTGCCGAAGATAGCTCCGTACAGGGTTCCGGTTCCACCGACTATTGTGTACAAAAGCGCATTAAGAGTGCTCTGGACAGTGAGCAGCTCGGTGTTGGCAAAGCGGGTCAGCAGGGCAAACATTATTCCGGCTGCAGCAGAAGCCATTCCGGCTATAACCAGGGCAATTAGTTTATATTTCTTGGTATCGTAACCTAAAAATTTAGCTCTCTGATCGTTATCGCGAAT
>PXFD01000006.1 GCA_003564505.1 Syntrophomonadaceae bacterium | reverse complement strand
GGCTGTCCGTATTGTGAAAAACAGGTTAAAGCACTAAAGGAAGAAGGAAAGGAATATAAGCTTTATAATGTATCTTCTGATCCTGAAGCGCTGAAGAAAGCGAAAAATGAATTGAAGGTAAACAAAGTTCCCATTCTGGTCGAGAATGGGGAGGTCAAGAGTATCGGTTTCGGCGGTGGAGGCTGAGGTATTTAATATTTGTGCCGCCGTGAGCGGTACTTTAAATTAAGGAAGCTGGTACAGAGAGAAATATTCCTCTCTTCCAGCTTTTTAGCGAGGATCAAGGTGAACTACGGTATCGCAGTAATAACAGCTGCTGATATGATCCTCAACCCGGTGGGCAATTTCGTGGGCTTCGTCAAGGCTGAGACTGCCATTGACTTCAATATGCAGGGTAACTACTTTCCAGGATCCGTAATCATGATACTCCATGTCATGTGCATCAATAACGCCTTCAATTTCCTTTGCACAGGAAACTACACCGTTATGCAGCTCTTCAGATGGTGCGGCTCCAATCAGGGAACTGCAGGAACTGCGGGCAATCTTGTAACCGGCATAAATGATGAAAGCGGAAACTGCAAAGCCGAAGTAAGCATCCAGGGCGGGGTAGCCCAGGTATCCGCCGGTCAGGGCAATTAAAACCATTGCTGAAGAAAGCGAGTCTGTCCGGTGATGCCAGGCATCCCCGGCCAGGGTTTCAGAACAGATCAGCTTGCCCAGCCTGGCAGAGAAGTAGTATAAAAATTCCTTGGTTATGATTGCAATGACGATAGCAATTATAGAAGCGATGCTGGGAGTGGCATAAATATCGCTGATTAAACGGTTATAAGAGCTGTAAGAAAAGGATATGCCCGCACCGATCAGGAGGAGAGCCAGGAAAAGGCCTGCCAGGTACTCAGTTCGTCCATGTCCGTGAGGATGTTCCCGGTCAGCTTCTTTCCTGGCCAGTTTAAAGCCTATTAAGATAACCAGGGAAGAAAATATATCAGAAGCGCTGTGCACAGCATCTGCTATCAGGGCAATACTGTTAGTGAGCAGACCGAAAACTAGCTTGAGTATGGATAGCAAAAGATTGCCGGCAATACTTGACCAGCTTTCTATCATGCCGACCCGGTATCTTTCGTCAGGTTTTAGTAAGTCCCTGTTAGCGGTTAACTTATTTGCCAGGGGGTAGGCTAAAAATTTCATTATATTACTCCTCAATTGTCAGATGCCCGGCTTCCATAATATGATATATTACAAACAACAGTCTTGTCCATATATTTTGGAGCTATGAAAATGTTCTTTGCGAATAAAGGATATATCTTGTTTTATCAACGAGTTTAGAGGTGTACTTGAAAATAATTGGGATTTGCACAGGTTACAGCGCCTATTCTCTTATTAAGGGTTTTAAGCTCGCTTATACTGCCAGGGTTAACTTTTGATTTTTGGAGGAAAGTATGACATAATTTATAATTAGGAACGATAACGACTAGAAGTCAAAAAAATAGTCTAAGCAAAGTTGGGAGACTATGTCCGGTAAGCAGCCGGGTAGCTTGTAATGAACTTAATTTAAACTCCCGTAGGATAATCAACCTCAGGCCTTACCTGAACGATTTAATACGGGTTTTTTATTTAAAAACCTTAAGGAGGTGAACAGCCTGATACCTAAATCAGGCTGCAAGATTGAGTGAGAGAGGAATAGTAGTTCATAAGCCGTATGCCCGTTTAACCCAGGAACAGATTGAGATGATTGATAAGGCATCTCTGGATCTTCTGGAGAAACCGGGCATTTTGTGTTATCACGAAGAAAGTGTTGCCATGTTGGAAAAAGCAGGCGCCACGGCTGAAAAAACCCGTGAAGGCGAGCATGATGCCTGGTGGGTCAGTATACCGGCAAAAGTAGTTAAAGAAGCTCTTGATACCGCACCTTCCAAGGTAACTTTAGGTGCGCGTAATCCTGACAACCAGGTTGTTCTTGATGCAGAAGGAAACAGGGTTTACTTTGGCAGCGGTTCGGAAACTAATTACTGGTTGGAAGTTGAACCGCAGACCTTTACCTCTAAGGAAGATGGTCACGAGCGGACTATCCCGGTCATGAAGCGAAACAGGGGTAGCCTTGATTATCTTTGCCGTTCTGCGCATATCGCTGAGCAGCTGGATAACCTTGATTTCTTTATCCGCAATGTAAATGTCCAGGATGAAGATATAACAACTGACAACAAAGACGTTAATGTGTTCTTTGCTGCGCTTAACAATATTACCAAGCCTGTTGTCAGCGGTGTAGCTGATTTTGATCAACTGGAAAAGGTTGTTAATATGGCTGAAATCATAGTTGGAGGTCGCGAAGAGCTGGTCAAGAATCCGGTGGTTTCCTTTATTACTTCCGTGATTAAAAGCCCGCTTCAGGTTGTTGGGGAAACAGCTGAAAAATTGATTGCCATAGCTAAGCTTGGCCTTCCTGTTGTTATATCCACATCGCCCCAGGGTGGTTCCACCGCTCCGATTGATGAGCTGGGTATGGTAGCCCAGGTTAACGCCGAAGCCCTGGCCGGAATTACTATTAACCAGCTGGCCAACCCGGGAGCGCCGGTAATTTACGGTGCAGTCCCCGTCCGGGCCCGCATGGATGACTTGCACGATATGTACGGCGTGCCGGAATTCTGTCATTACAATATGGATTGCGCCCAGATGGCCCG
>PXFD01000068.1 GCA_003564505.1 Syntrophomonadaceae bacterium | reverse complement strand
CCTGATCTGGGTAATGCCAGCGGAGGGATATCGACAAAAGCTGTACCGGTCTGTCGCCATCGCTGGCGGCAGTTTTGTTTTATTAAGATGAAAAAGGAGCGTTAAACATGCCAGTATGTAATTTAAGCTTACAGATAATCCCCATGGTTGATGAAAAAAAAGTATACCCTCTGGTCGACAAGGTTATTGAGCTGATAGAATCCTCGGGGGTTAAATACCAGGTCGGCCCCATGGAAACAACCATGGAAGGTGATCTTGGGCATCTACTGGAGATTGTAAAGCAGGCTCAGCAGGTATGCACTGATAGTGGTGCTGACAGAATTTTATCAGTGGTTAAAATAGATTACAGCAGCAGAGGGGTGACAATAGATGAAAAAGTGGGTAAGTACCAGGGCTAGCCTGCCGCCCCTCATTTTCTTTGCAAGCTTAATAATCCTGTGGGAAATATTAAGCCAGACCATGCAATTTCCTGCTTATATTTTGCCGGCACCTTCGGTTATCGGGCGATCGCTGTTAACAAACGCCTCGCTTTTGATTCATCACACCGGAGCGACTTTAACTGCCGTAGCCGGGGGGTTGGCCCTGGCTATTTCTACAGCTTTACTGCTGGCCCTGGCCATGGATCGCTGGAAGCCCTTAAAGCAGGCGCTATATCCGGTGCTCGTAGTTTCACAGGCAGTCCCAATCTTTGCCCTGGCCCCTTTAATGATGATCTGGTTTGGAGTTGGGCTGCTGCCAAAAGTTCTAATTGTAGCACTGGTCTGTTTTTTCCCCCTGGCTGTTAACCTCGCAGAAGGCTTAAGCCAGGTGGATCCTGAAGCAATAGACCTGATGAGAATTATGCAGGCCGACAGCCTGATGATAATGAAATCCGTTCAACTACCCACTGCGATGCCCTACTTTTTCTCCGGCTTAAAAATTGCCGCCACTTACAGTGTCCTGGGAGCAATTATCGGAGAGTGGCTGGGCGCAAGGGCCGGACTGGGCATTTATATGCTCAGGGCTATGAATTCATTTCGAACCGGCGATGTTTTTGCATCTATAGTTGTCATCATCGTGCTCAGCCTGATTTTATTTAAAGCTGTTGAAGCTTTTGGTTGGCTGGCCATGCCCTGGAAAAAAGACGAATCAAATTATACTGAGGAGTGATAAATATGTTAAAGCGTTTTAAGTTACCATTATTGGCTCTTTTAATTATTGCAGGGTTCCTGGCCCTGTCCGGATGTTCCCCGGCAGTGCCGGAAGAACCTGAACAGGTTACTGTATTGCTTGATTGGACACCAAACACAAACTACAGCGGGATTTATGCTGCAATAGAAGAAGGTTTTTATGACGAGTATGATCTAAATGTAGATGTTATAGAAGCCCCGGGTAGCGTAGTCCAGATGGTTGCCGCCGGGCAGGCCGAATTTGGCATTAGCTACCAGGAAGAAGTGACCTATGCCAGGTCAAATGAAATACCGATCCTCTCTATCGCAACCATCATCCAAAACAACACTTCAGGCTTTGCTTCCCTTAAGGACAGGGAAATAGAAACACCAGCCGACTTCGAAGGTAAAAGCTATGGCGGCTGGGGCTCACCAGTCGAAGAAGCTATGATCAAAGCCCTCATGGAAGATTACGATGCAGATTTTGACCAGGTGGACATAGTTACAACCGGTGAAGTCGACTCACTTATTGTTATAGAACGTGAAGCGGACTTTGCCTGGATCTATTATGGCTGGACCGGGATTGAAGCTGAGCTGAAAGGCATGGAGCTTAACTTCATTGAACTACGCGAAGAAGAACCTGCTCTAAACTATTATACACCGGTGATTATAACCAGCGAAAAACTGGCAGAAGACAACCCGGAACTCGCTGAAAGATTCATGAAGGCTACCGCAGAAGGTTACCGCCTGGCTATTGATGATCCGGACACAGCGGCAGAACACCTCTTAACTCATGCCCCCGAGCTTGATGAAGAACTGGTCAGGGCCAGCCAGGAATGGCTCGCAGACGAGTACCAGGCCGATGCGGAAACCTGGGGAATACAGGAACAGGAAACCTGGGAACGATACGGAGAGTGGTTGTATCAGTATGGCCTGATCGATGAACTGCCGGAATTTGAAGACGCTTTTACAAACCAATTCCTGAGGTGAATGAAATAGAAAAGCTTAAACTTGAAAAAATTAGCTCAACATACTATTCAGGCGAACAAAAGCTGGCAGTCCTGGAAAACGTGTCACTACATGTTCATCCCGGTGAATTTGTATCTGTTTTAGGACCAAGCGGATCGGGAAAAAGCACAATCCTGAAAATAGCTGCCGGCTTGCTTAAGCCCGATAGCGGTAAAGTCTGGATTGACGGCAAAGATGTTACAGGCTTACCACAGCTGGTCGGCTATATGCCGCAGCAGGACCTGCTATTTCCCTGGAAGACCATGTGGCAAAATGCTGCTCTCCCCTTGCTGGCTGCAGGAGTAAGCAAAAAAGAAGCTTTTGATCACGTCGATGAAATGCTTCCCTTGTTTGGTTTGAAAGGTTTTGCAGATTATTACCCTTACCAGCTGTCAGGCGGTATGCGCCAGAGGGCAGCCCTGCTGCGGACCATGCTGATTGATAGCAATTTAATGCTGCTTGATGAACCTTTCGCCGCTCTTGACGCCCTGACCCGGGAACAAATGCAGGACTGGCTGCTTGG
>PXFD01000088.1 GCA_003564505.1 Syntrophomonadaceae bacterium | reverse complement strand
CTCTCAGCCAATGTTACACCTCCAGGCAAAGACAGCTATCATGGACGGATAATACTTACATTTTCCCGTTCGGCATCATTTTCATCGACTTCTCCCCTGAAACCACCTACAGTTTCACTGTATTCAAGCTCTGTATCGCCTACCAGGACAGTATATTCCTGCTGGTTGTCAACGTTTAAAATCACGACTACAACCTTTTTGCCAACCGTGAGCTCACCGACAACAAATACTGCGATCAAATCCTGATCAGATGGCTCAGGTTCGGGTTCCGGCTCAGGTTCGGGTTCCGGTTCAGGTTCCGGTTCCGGCTCAGGTTCGGGTTCAGGTTCCGGTTCCGTTTCAGGTTCCGGCTCGGGTTCGGGTTCCGGTTCGGGTTCTGGAGCAGGTTCTGGTTCCGGAGCGGGTTCCGGCTCTGGTGCAGGAGTATCATAATAGTGTGGATCTCCATGATCGATTAAAGCCTGCAGCATTTCCGCGCTGGTTATTTCATGATCATCTATAATTACACTTACTTCACTGAGGAATTCTATTTCAAGGGGGATTTGTTCCATGGTTGTGCCGGGTGCATTAATCACAACTTTTTCAATCGTTCCTTCACCTTTAACCTGCACTGCTTCATTTAACTCTAGCAATGCCATAGTTACATCGGGCTCGAGGTTTAAGATATTGTTAAGCGCTTCTTTTTCAACCGTCATCTCGGAAAAGGTAGATCCTTCAAGCAGGTTATAGTTACCTGCCTCGGAGGTTATAACAGCCCGGGTATAGTTTCCGTTTAAGTCCGTATCGCCTGAGGCGGCCAGGTAAGCAATATCAACACCAGCCCAGCCAAGCAGGTAAGCCGGCCCGTCGAGGTAAACACTGCTTATAATCATCCCGTCGGGATGGTTTAAAACGGCACCTGCGCCATTCCTGGTAACAACGAGTTCATCCAAAGATTCGCTGTCTATTTCCACGTTTGCGTCTTCCATAGCTATGTGAACCGCATTAAACGTTCCTGACAGCTCTGTTTTCTCCTGGGTCATAACTTCTACCAGGCGAAAACCTTCAGCACCATCAGACAAGTTTTCAACCAGCCTGGCGCCGGTTTCAAGGGCAACCATGTATATCACTGATTCGCCTGAAGCAACCATTCTCACTTTGCCTTCGGGGCGGTTCAACTTTACCTCTTTGAAATAACAATCTTTCATAAAGATTGTATTCATGCCCCCGCCCTGCACGAGAACCGAGCCTTCTACAGTAACATTGATCAGATCTACACTGCCGTTACCAATGCCGGAAGCAAGATATAGGTCACCTGCTATACGGACATCTTCCAGCCTTTCACCGGCAGTGTCGATCGTATAATTGCCTTCAACTAAGGTTATACCATCGGAATCAACTATTTCATTATCATCTGAATTAATAATGTTGCGGAGCTGCGAAGCAAAACCGAAACTATCGGTTATTAATACAAGGGTAGCCGACACGGCCACAACCAGTAAAGCACCGAGGATAAGGTGTAAAAAGTTAAACTTCTTCCCTTTTTTTGTCTTACGCCTGGCAGATCTGCTCATGGTTTTCCTCCCTGATGTTGTCTCTTTACATCTTTTTTTAGCAGAGACACCAAAATAACCGCATCTTCAGCCAGGCTACCTCGGTCCTCTAACGTGACCTTTGTACTTTCCCAGCTTACGGATTATATTATACCACGGCAAATATTTCTAATTTTTCATAATAATATTATCAGGCAATTAATGGTTTGTCAACAATTCTATTAAAAAGTTAATAGGATTTAATATATTTTTGTTGAATTAATACCAATGCACTCAGTTAAATGGGAGGAAACAGCTATGAAATACTGGAAAAATACGGGAAAGAAAAATACCGAAGATACTGTAAAGGCTGCCCTGGAAAAAGCAGAAGAACTTGGTATCAAGTATATCGTCGTCGCTTCAAACAGTGGTGAAACAGCCGAACTATTTAGCGGCAAAGGATTAAATGTGGTTTGCGTGACTCACCAGATCGGCTTTAAAGAGCCGGGAGAAGACGAAATGGAACCCAGTATGAGAAATAACTTAAAGGAAAAAGGGGTTGAAGTTTTAACGACAACACATTTGCTGGCTGGAGTCGACCGGGCGCTGCGCTTTAAATTTGAAGGGGTTCACCCGGCAGAAATTGTAGCGTCGACCCTGCGACTGCTAGGCCAGGGCTTTAAGGTATGTATTGAAATAAGTGTTATGGCTCTAGATGCCGGCCTGATTCCGTATGGGGAAGAAATCATAGCGGTAGGGGGCACCGGGTGGGGTGCAGACGCAGCCTGTGTTCTTGTGCCTGCCCACTCCAGCCAATTTTTTGATACCAAGGTTAAGGAAATTATCTGCATGCCTCGGGAGAAATAAGCTGTATTAAATGTCCGCTTTCTTACGGTTATAAGCTTAAGAAATTATCACTTACAAAGAATATCGGGATAAAGTATCAGGTGGCCAAATTAGTAATAAGTCCGGCCACCCGATTTTTTTTATGTAATTATTTTATCTATACTATAGCCGCTTTTGCTCAGCATCGCACTATTACTTATGCTGCCGTTCTTCTTAGAATCAATCCGGCTGAAACAAACAGCAGGCCAAAGATTGTAAAAATCGCATAGTTCAGGCCGCCTGTTTCAGGTGTTTCCGGCGCTACTTCAGTTTCTTCCGCGGCTAT
>PXFD01000034.1 GCA_003564505.1 Syntrophomonadaceae bacterium | reverse complement strand
TTCTCTCGCTCCAGCTGGCCTTGGGCAGCTGTCCGACCTTTTTGTACTTGGAGTATAAAAAAGAGTAGAGAGAGAAAAGTAAAAAAATCAGTATCCCCGGTCCAATCCCGGCCAGGAATAGTTTACCGATAGAAGTGCCCGTTACAACACCATACACTATAAAACCGATACTGGGAGGAATTAGAAAAGCAATGTCGCTGGAATTGATAATTAAACCCAGGGTAAAAGAACTGGGATATCCCGCCTGCAATAGCATAGGGCGCATCGTCCCCCCGATAGCCGCAACAGTGGCCTGGGTTGAGCCGGAGACTGCTCCAAACATAGTGCAGCTGGCGTTGGTAGTGATCGGCAGACCACCGGGAAGATGCCCGACAAATGATTTGACCATGTTTATCAACTTTTCTGCAGCCTGTCCGGAAGTGATTATACTAGCTCCCAAAATAAACATAGGTACAGCAACCAGGGCCGGCGGTTTAATTCCGCTAACCACCTGCTGAACCAGGACGTGCATATTGAAACCCGGCATATAAAACCAGAAATAAAGGATCAATGAGCCGAGGATAACAACCATGAAGGGAAAGCCAAGTAAAAGCTTTGTTAACATACTAAGACCTAAAAATAGCAACTATATCTCACCACCTTTCATAATTATTTTTATCCTTCTGCTTCGTATTCACTCTGCTGTTCGGGCGATAACCATACTTCTTTTTCAAAAATATTTTTTACAATTGTCCGCAGGTACTGAATACCGGCAGAGGCAAACCCGAAAATTGTAATAGCCACAACCAACCAGTAGGGAATCCTCAGGGAAGCAGTCACCTGCATGGTGCTATATGCCGATGCAACATAGTGGTATGAATAGTAGGCCATCAGGAACATCACTGCTCCGCTATAACCGGCAATAATGTAAAGCATTATTTTCTGAAGCCTGGGGTTCAGTGAGTCAAAGATTGCCCCCATCCTGATATGCCTCGCTTTACGAACAGCATAACTTACACCAACAAATGTAATAAAAAGGACTAAAATCATGGATACTTCTTCTGCATAATGAATGCTGCGGAAAAAATTACGGGCAATGACATTAGCAATAAGCAGGGCTGCCAGCATGAATACCCCGACACTGAGAACTGTCACTTCAAACCAGTCAACAATGGTGCCTGCTATTTGAAAAAATTTTTTCATACTCATAACCTCTCTTTTAAAAAGCCCTGCAGCTTAAGACAAAGCTGCAGGGCTTGCTTTAGGTTACTTACAGCTTACTCTATACCCAACTCGGACTTAGCCTGTTCAATATCACTCATCAAGGCATTATATATTGCTTCTGCGTTTGGACCACCCTGCTCAAAGAAAGCTTCGTGAGCTTCCATAGCTCTTTCCTTGAAAGCTTCCTGGTCTTCACCGGTAACTTCTATTATTTCAATCTCAGGGCGGTCATCCAACATGGCCTGCAGATCTGTTTCGTGGCGATCATTAATCCAGTCTGCTGCAGGAATTACAGCATCTGCCCACCATTCACGGTGCTCCTGCTGCACTTCCTGAGGAAGGGAGTCAAAGAAAACCATGTTAATGGTCGGGATACCTACGAAAACTTCTGCATAAATCTGGGTAAAATAATCCTGGACTTCATAGAAATTCATACTCCTGATTGCGAAAAGCGGGTTAACCTGGCCGTCGATCAGGCCGGTCTGCAAACCGCTGTAAACCTCGCCGTAAGCCATCGGTGTTGGCGATGCCCCTAAGGCCAGGTACTGCTCGGTTAACATATCAGAAGCCATAATCCTCACATCAAAACCGGACATGTCATCCACTGTTCTAATTGGGCGATCAGCAGTAATCCACTGCCAACCTTCGAACATAATGCTTAAAGGAACCAGGCCTTCACGGCGGTAGCTTTCTTCCAGGATATCCATAGTTTCACCGTTGCGGACAACCCATTCCATTACTTCCCAGGGCCGCTCTTCTGGCCAGACATAATGGAGACCGAAAACCATGGCTTCGGGAACAAAAGCGCCGATCCAGGCAAAGTCCGAAAAGACATATTCTACAACACCCAGCTGTGCCAGCTCGTTAATATCGCGGGCATCACCCAGGGTGCCATAAGGATAAACTTCCAGCTGGAACATTCCACCGGACCAATCATACATGTGGTCAGCAAAATTTTCGGCCCAGACAGTCATGAAGTCTCCTTCAATCTCCTCAGAAGCAAGCCTTGCTTCAATCACTTCAGTTAGAACCGGCTCTTCCTCATCTACTTCTTCTTCAACCGCTTCTTCATCTACTTCTTCTTCCGGTTCATCAACTTCAACGGGCACTTCTTCTTCAGCGCAACCTGCCACTACTACCATACCAAAGGCAAGAATTGCCACTAACAAGAACATCCAAAGTTTACTTTTACCGATCATAAACATACCCCCATAAATTAATTATTGTCTAGCAATAAAACAATCCATCCAAAAATCATTGATTGCGTTTTTTCACCTCCCATTCATCAAAAAAACGCATAGCAAACCGGATGTAGAGTTCAATTCCTGGAGGGATTGTATCTTCATCGATATTAAAGCGTGGATTGTGGTGTGGATAATGGCTTTCTTTCTTCTCATTTCCGGTCCCTAAAAATATAAAAACACCGGGCACACGGCTGGAAAACTCCGAAAAGTCTTCACTGGCCATGCAAAAATGCCCGGTTACAT
>PXFD01000017.1 GCA_003564505.1 Syntrophomonadaceae bacterium | reverse complement strand
GGATCAGCTCAGGCAGCAGACTTTTTTCTTTTTTTTGTATGTATTCTTCTTTTTCTTCACTGCTGGCTGTTTGCTTGAAATAACCCCAGAGATGATCCACTGTATTCTTCAAAGCCGGACCTGTTACCGGCAGATTCATCATAACCATGATTTTTTCAAGCTCAAGGCTCGCTTCCGGTATGGTACATTGATTATTCTCATTTAATAATGACTGGATCTCTTTATAACAATTATAGCCCCTGGCCATAACCGAATATTTATGGTGCGCCCAAAAATCAAAAATGTTTTTTGGCAGAGGGATTCGCCCTTCTTGTTGACGCTGCCGGTATTTTTCCCGGAGGATCAGAACCTGCTCTGCAGGCCTATCAACATAGAGAGGCAAATATTCCTCCACCCCTCCTTCCTTCCCGCAATACTCCTCTTTACAAAAAGGGTTTTCAGGAAAGGGACTGTTATGATTGAAGCCGCGCAGCTTCATCTCAAGGACAGTCAGATCATGAACCTTTTTTAACAAATCAGGGTTATCCCGCCAGCGCCTGGTCTCAGGATGGGTGCTGTACCCTTTTTTTTGATCGTCAATAACAGCATGCAATGCATGAATTTCAGCATGCTGACCAAGCAAACTCTGCCTGGAAAGATAACCAGGGTGAAGATCCCATACTCGCACTAAATCAGTCCTTCTAAAAATAATCATACCTTATCCTTTTAGTTTAGGACATAGCAATACCAATTATTATAAATCAAAATGATTTGACGGAATATCCGTCATGCATTATTATTTTTATTAATAAGGCTTGAACTTGGCAGCCAAATCAAAGGGAGGAATTTACTGATGCAAAGTTATGTCTGTGAATTATGTGATTACACCTATGACCCGTCTCAGGGTGACCCCGAAAACGGCGTAAAAGCCGGTACAGCTTTTGAAGATCTGCCTGAAGAATGGAAGTGCCCCGTTTGCGGTGCAGATAAAGATGAGTTCCAGGCAGTCCCAGATAAAGCTTGATTATAAAACTTTAAAACAAAAAGAAAGCCGGGCCAGGGGATAACCCCGTACCGGCTTTTGTTTTTTCACTTCTACTATTAAAGCAAAAGCAAATCAGGCGGCTTCAACACTTTTAACAGTAAATTGTCCAAAAATCCAAAAACCAACCCAGCTTATTTCAAAATGCTCATGGTCCAGATCTTTAGGAACATAAATAGTAATACCGTCTACTTCTTTTTTTTCATAATCATTTTCTTCAATTGGTGCTCCTGCTTTCACGGCAGGAGTTACGCATGAAGATCCTCAGCCACCACGGTAGGCTAAATATACTCTATAAGGTTTACCACTCTCTTTCATTTTTTCCAAGGCCGCCGGTAATAATCTTACTTTTGACATGGTTAACCTCCTTCAGGCTAAAACAGTAACCTTTTATTGCTATATTATGATTATTGATATTATACCATACCTTTAACTACTTTAACAGGTTCTGGCAGGATTAGTTTACACCTTTAGAGAAAAATATTTAAATACTTTAAGGAAGAAAGCAGGTTTGCAGCCAGTGAAAATAATAATCGCACCGGATAAATTCAAGGAAAGCTTAACTGCAGCGGAAGCAGCTAAGGCTATAGCCAGGGGGATTCGCAGGATTCTGCCTGGGGCACAGCTTAAAATTTTTCCCCTTTCAGACGGTGGCGAAGGTTTAGTTGAAACTCTGGCCGAGGCAGCTGAGGGAACTATTCTTTCAACAACAGTTAATGACCCGCTGGGGGGAAAAGTCGAAGCCCGGTGGGCTCTTATTAATAATGAGCAAAGCGCTGTTATTGAGATGGCTGCAGCCTCGGGTCTGTCCCTTTTGCCGCCTGAATCAAGAAACCCCGGGGTTACATCAACTTACGGAACCGGCGAACTAATCATGGCTGCGCTTGATAAAGGCTGCTCTGAAATAATTATCGGGATAGGCGGCAGTGCCACAAATGACGGCGGGGCCGGCATGGCCTGTGCCCTTGGCGCAAAACTTCTGGATAAAGATGGCCGGTCTCTGGACCCGGGCGGGCTTGAACTTCTAAAGCTGGATCGGATTGATCTTGCCAATCTTGACCCGCGCATAAGGGATGTATCATGCAAGGTTGCCTGTGATGTAGATAATCCTCTGGTTGGGCAGCACGGTGCTTCATATGTTTATGGCCCACAAAAAGGCGCAAAACCTGATATGGTTGAAAAGCTGGACCGGTCCCTTGCTCATTATGCCGGCATCCTGAAAAAAGATCTTGGCATAGATGTGGAACAGATTCCGGGAGCAGGAGCTGCCGGAGGTTTAGGTGCCGGCCTAATTGCTTTTATGGGAGCAGAACTGCATTCAGGTATCGATTTAGTTCTTGACACCTTAAAAATTGACCAGGAATTGGACAAAACCGGCTTGATAATCACAGGGGAAGGCCGTTTCGATAAACAGTCGCTTCGTGGAAAAGTGCCCATAGGCATAGCCAAACGAGCTAAAGAATACGGCGTCACTGTAATAGTGCTGGCAGGATCAGTGGAAGTTGACAGTAATGAACTTAATAAGGCAGGCATTACAGCTGCTTTTTCCATAACCGACAGACCGATGAAACTTGAAGAAGCCGTCAGCCGGGGCGCCGAACTGCTTGAAAAAAAAGCTGCCTCATTAATAAATTTTTATCAGACTGTAGCGAAAAACCCTGCTGGCTTTAACCGGCAGGGTAATAATAAACCTTAAATTATAGATT
>PXFD01000031.1 GCA_003564505.1 Syntrophomonadaceae bacterium | reverse complement strand
GCCCCATAGCTTGATAGGTAATCTTAAGAATTTGGCGATGCTTGATGGCAAGCTCCATCAAGTACATAATTTCAAGGCTTTGCCGTTTTTCTACTTCTTCAATAGTAGTTGGTTTGAAGGGTTTGTAAACTATCTTGTTAAAGTCATCGGCAACTGCCTTGAATAAGTTCCACAAAATATCATCTTTGCCCTTAAAGTGTGTGTAGAGTGTGCCGTAACCAACGCCGGCTTTTTTACTGATATCCATCATGGTGTTGTCGCGGTAACCCTTACTTATAAATATTTCTTTTGCTGCCTCGAGAATAGACTTCCTGTTGGCCAACCCGCGTCTTGTTCTGCCGTCAGCAACAGCATGTTTCATGGCAGCCCACTCCTATTACATTATTCTGATAATTTTTTATTGACGGGATATCTCATTTCGTATAAAATATAGTTGACTATTCATCATATTGTTAATTATAAGTCAATTCAAATTTATCGTCAAGACCCGAATTATCAAGATACTTATCACAGGAGGTAATGTTATGGCAGATAAAGATGCGGGGCAGAATCTTCCAAGATCAACCCATATCGGTTATGCTATAGGTTCTGTATCAACGGGTGTATTTTCAACAGTGCCGGGGCTGCTGCTTCTTAGCTTTATGGTCAGGCAGTTGGAAATACCTGCGGCGATAGCTGGTATTGTTTTACTGATTCCCAGGCTTTGGGATGTAATTACCGATCCCTTTTGTGGCTCATTATCCGATAGAACTTTTACCAGGTGGGGTGCCCGAAGACCCTGGATGTTGGCTGGTTCCTTTACATTGCCGATCGCTTTTGTCTTTCTATTTACCGTTCCAGACCTATCAGCAAGCGCCCTGATTTGGTATATTCTATTCATTTATATCCTTTGCACTACTACTTTTACCATATACCAGGTGCCCTATATCGCCATGCCGGCAGAGATGACTGAAAACTATCACGAGCGGACAACAATCATGTCCTGGCGGATAGCTTTTATGACCCTGGGCATCCTGGTTGGAGGAGCAGCCGCTCCTGAACTGGTCAGCGCTGGTGGTGGGGGTACTGAAGGTTATGCATTAATGGGGTTGGTAGTCGGAGCTATTCTTTTCATTTTCATGTTCGGTTCTTTTATCGGGACCAAAAATGTTCCGCTTGTTAAGCCTGTAGTTTCTTCTACACCTTTTCGTGAACAGTTTAAGGCTGCCATCGACAACAAACCTTTTTTTGTATTACTGGCAGCATATTTTATCCAGGTGCTTGGTGTGGGGGTTATGCTGGCCGGGGTTGACTTTTTTTCTGCCAATATCCTGGGTGACCCGGGCCAGACCAGTATCCTCTTTGTCTGCCTAATTGGCCCTGCCCTGATAACCATGCCCTTTTGGGCCAGGGTTGGTAAAAGGGTTGGTAAGCTTAATGGCTATAAGATCTGCATAGTCCTTTTTGCCATAGGTGGCTTGCTCCTAATGTTCAGCAACCCTGAAAGTCTATGGCAGGTTTATCTTTTTGTATTTATTATGGGAGCGGGATATGCCGGAACACAGCTCTTCCCCTTTGCCATGCTGCCTGATACGATCAGTGCGGATACAATAAAAACAGGCCTGCGCCGACCAGGAGCTTTTACGGGGGTATGGATGGCTGGTGATAAGGGTGGCTTTGCCGTTGGTCCGGCGATCTTTGCTGCAGTCCTGGCAGTAACTGGTTATATAGAGACCGAAGGAGGTATATTGATTGATCAGCCTGAACTGGCCCTGATTGGGGTGCGTTTTGGATTCACCTTGCTGCCGGCAATTCTTATGGTGGTCAGCCTCCTGATATTACGTAAATATCACCTTGATGAAGAAACAAAAGCAATGCTCGGCATAGAGGAGCAGTAAAGTATGCTGCAAAACTGTATATCCTCTCCAAAGCTGGTTATATCAATTGCTTTTTTATTGCTCAATAGGCTTTGGTGATCCAATACCGGCAGCCCGTGATATTCCGCGGCAACCTTATCAAAACCATTTAATTTCCATGATTCTTGATCCCTCAGCAATAAGGTGTTTTCCTGCTTTAAAGCACCAATTCAGCTTGTATCTGTCACATAAATATCACTTAGTCCCGGTTATAATAAAAAAGGATAACATCCTGGCTTATAGAAATAATATTTGACGTTAAGCTTTGCTAATGGGAACTTTTTGAGCATCACCGCAGTGAAGCGAAGGTCCTAAGGGGAGACGATGGAAATGTCCCCTAGGCTCAGGTTTAAACCTACCGATAGGGGGCAGCATTGTGACTGATACCGAATATAAAAATTGTCCTTACTGCGATGAAACCATCAGGCGCAAGGCGATTAAGTGCAGGTATTGCCAATCAGATTTGGTAGATGAAACATCACCTGAGGTATATGATTTTTCCCAGGACAGTACTGATGAAGAGTCAAGGGTTACCGTGGAAGCAAAATGCCCGAAATGTAATGCCTTTGTTCCTGAAAATGTTACCATTTGCAGTAACTGCAGGGCCCAGCTGGCCTGGAAAGACGGCAGGCCCAGGTTTTCTTCCGGTTATGCCATGCAGCAGACCGGCTGTGCCATCAGCTCTTTCGGCTGTCTGCTGCCCCTGCTCTTAATTATTATCCTGATGATGGTTGGTTTGATTGGTGGATGTTGAGATCGCTGATAACTTATCAATTTTAAATAGGGAGAAAACAGTGAACAAAGATGCTTTAATTGACATTCTTCCGGTATCGCTG
>PXFD01000070.1 GCA_003564505.1 Syntrophomonadaceae bacterium | reverse complement strand
GGCAAGCTGAGTCGTTGCCTTCCTAATTAAGTTAACGTACAAAAACCTACTTAAATTTAAAGCACTATAGCAATCATTTATTGAGCGGTTTCGAAATTTTATCATCTTCAACAAAAGTATTTAGATGACAACAAAAGCACGAGTAAAAGCTTAAATCGTTACCATCGTTCGGTCAGCTATATGGGAGGTAATGCAAATAAAGACTAGGCCCTGTCTACTAAGGCGTCTGAGAAGAGGCGGACCGCGTTGAGGTAGACCTGTTTGGCCAGCTCGTCAAGATCCTGCCCGAGGGCGAGGGCAGCTCTTTCATAAGTAAGTTTTATATATGAAGGTTCATTGCGCTGGCTGCGGTAAGCCTGGGGAGGCAGGTATGGGGCATCTGTTTCCAGCAGAAGGCGGTTGGCCGGAATATACTTTATTAATTCTCGCAGTTCATGGGAACGGGGGTAAGTAAGAGGCCCGGCCAGAGATATATAAAACCCAAGGTCGAGGAAAGCCTCAGCCTGTCTGCGATCACCTGAAAAGCAGTGCATCACACCGGCGGGATAAGGCAGATCTTCCTCCTGCAATACCTGCAGGGTTTCTGTATGCGCTGCTCTGGTGTGAACAATTACCGGTTTATTTACCCGGCAGGCAAGCTGCAGATGTTCCCTGAATACTTCTTCCTGAACATCCCTTGGCGATAGATCACGGTAAAAGTCAAGACCCGTTTCACCAATAGCCAGCACTGTATCCGCAGTGGAAAGCTTTTCCAGCTCTTCCAACCATTTTCTTCCAGCCTGGGCGGCTCCATGTGGATGGATACCCACCGAGGCGCTAATCCAGGGGTATTCCCTGCTAAGCTCGATGGATCTTCTTGAGCTGGCCAGATCGGCACCGGCATTTAAAACTGCTTCTACCCCGGTCTGCCTGGCCCTTTCCAAAACCTGCCCAAGATCTTTCTTGTATTGTGGGAAATCTAAGTGTGCGTGTGTATCTACCAGTACTGTCAAATCAATTAACCCTGCTTCCTGCCGGTATTTTCCGATCAACTGTTGTCAGGGCCAGGCTTCCGTCTTCAGCAGTTGCCGCCAGCAGCATCCCCTGTGATAGAACACCGCGCAGTTTAACCGGTTTCAAGTTAGAAACGAAGATTACATGCTTGCCTATTAGTTGATCTGGCTGGTAATGCTCTGCAATTCCGGCTACTACCTGGCGTTTTTCACTATCGCCGAGTGATACTTCCACTTTCAACAGCTTGTCAGCTTTCGGTATTCTTTCGGCACCAGTTATTGCAGCTACCCTTAGATCTACCTGCTGAAACTGATCCAGGGAAATTAAGCCTTCCTGGTCATCCTGAGTAGGATCATCTTTTGCTCCCTGCTCCGCTGGCTGATCTCCCTGCATTTCGCGAATTTCAGCCTGCATATTGAGACGTGGGAAAAGATCCTCGCCACGGGAGACAACAGTACCCGGCTGTATCGCTCCCCATTCGGCAAGGCTGGCCCAGGTTTTTAGTTTGCCATTACTGCCAATGCCAAGCTGCTCCCAGATACTTTCTGGAGTCCTCGGCATGAAAGGCTGCAGCATTACCGCTATAAAACGAATACTTTCAACCAGGTTATATATAACAGTACCCAGCCTGACTTTGTTGGCAGGATCCTTAGCCAACTCCCAGGGTGTATTTTCATCAATATATTTATTACTGCGTTTTACCAGCTTCCAAAGTTCAGTCAAAGCATCACTTATTTTCAATTGATCAATAAAGCCTTCCAAGAGTGCAGGGGCCTCCAAGGCTGTATTGATCAATTCTTGATCAGTGCTGTCATCTTCAGCATGCGGTTCAGGTAGTTTCCCATTGAAATAGCGTTCAGCCATGGTCAGAGTCCGGCTGACCAGGTTGCCAAGATCATTTGCCAGATCCGTATTAATTCGGTTAATAAAACTTTCCAGGCTGAATATGCCATCCTGACCAAAGGGGATCTCACGCAGCAGAAAATAACGAAGGGCGTCCGAGCTGTAACGGTCAGAGAGAACAAGGGGATCAATGGCGTTGCCTTTTGATTTTGACATTTTACCTTCCTGCAGCATCAGCCAACCATGACCGAAAACCGTTTTAGGGAGAGGTTCTCCGAGCGCCATTAAGAATATAGGCCAGTATATGGTATGAAATCGCAGTATATCTTTTCCGATCAACTGGCCATCAGCCGGCCAAAAAGTCTCAAAATTACTACCTTCCTCGCAGTAACCAAGAGCAGTAATATAATTACTTAATGCGTCAAGCCAAACGTAAATGACATGATCCTGATCGAAAGGAACTGGAATGCCCCAGTTAAAAGAAGTTCGCGATACACAGAGATCTTCTAAGCCGGGTTTAAGAAAGTTGTTAATCATCTCATTTTTTCGAGAAGGCGGTAGAATAAATTCCGGGTTGGCTTCTATATGATCCTGCAGCTGCTGTGCATATTTTGACATCTTGAAAAAGTAAGCTTCTTCAGAAATCAGCTCAACCTTGCGACCACAATCCGGGCAGTTGCCTTCATCAAGCTGTCTTTCTATCCAGTATGCTTCACAGGGAGTGCAGTACCAGCCTTCATACCTACCCTTATATATATCACCCTGTTCATAAAAACGGGTAAATATCCGGGCAACTTTTTCCATATGTCTCTCTTCAGTTGTCCTGATAAAGTCATCGTAATCAATATCAAGTTCCTGCCAGAGTTCCTTGATCCAGGCTACAATTTCATCGACAAATTCACGGGGTGCTTTTCCCGCTAATTC
>PXFD01000086.1 GCA_003564505.1 Syntrophomonadaceae bacterium | reverse complement strand
GTCTGGTATGCTGTTAAGCCAAGACGGAAGGCCTTTCGCAGGGCTTTGGAAAAAATGGATCTCAAGCCTGAAGAGGCAGCTGTAGTTGGTGATCAGATATTTACAGACGTCTTAGGCGGAAACCGCCTGGGCCTGTATACAATACTGGTTAATCCAATATCCGAAAAAGAATTTTTCTGGACCAGGTTTTCTAGAATGCTGGAACGGCTTGTGGCAAAGAGAAAAAACAATTAAGAAAGAATTAAAAAAAAATGTTTAACTGGCAGGAATCAGGCTAATAGTAAAGAATTAGTAAATCGAGAAGAACAGATCCGTTTATAGCAATTAGAAGTAATTTTCACATATATTAGAAAAAAATGCTTGATTAAATTATGAAATGTGTTAAAATTTTAAATTAAAGAAGTTATCTTGGCCTGCCGTCAAATCGCAAAACTGCCTAAAGGCAGTGACGCAAAGCCATGGGTCTGCTGCTCTTAATGATATCGAGAGCATGATTGCCAGGCTGCCGAACAGGTGCTATCAGCTCATTTCACATTAAAATGCACCTACGAATTGCTGAGGCAATCTACGTTTCAGACTGAGAGGTGTTAAAGATGCAGCATGACGATCCCGGAAAAGACCTTGATGTAAAACCCTCAAGAATTTTGACCTTCCTCAAAGACAGGATTTATTTGGTGACTGCCGGATTAATCCTCCTTGTAGCCGTTACACTCAGCATATACAGCATTGTTGTTTTGCGTGACCGCACTGCTTCAGAAGAACCGGTCGGTGACGATATGGCTGCAGTTGAATCAGCAGACAGTATTGATGAAGTGGACGGCGTTGCCGAAGTGCTTCCCCAGCAGATCCGCAGTAATGATAACAACAATTATAGTAACGTCCAGGAGTGGTCTACATTTGATGCAAATATAGATCCCTTTTCTGATCCGATGAGGCTAACCGGTGTCCTCTACGGCGGCCGGGGTGGACCCCTGGCAATTATTGAATCAAGCGGTACTTCATATATTGTTTCCGAGGGGGATTATGTAGATGATTTATGGGCAGTTCGCAGCATTGTCAGGGATTCTGTAGTCCTGCGGGCTCATAACCAGGAAGTAAGGCTGTATTTTGACCAGGCTCCGGAAACACGGTCACTGGACTATGATATTGAACGGGATGAAGAAGAGCTTGAGGAGGACATATAGGAAATGCGAAAAAAGCGCAGAAGCAATCATGCATATCAAATTGATCGGCGCCTGCTATTTGGACTAATTGGCATAATCTTTTTACTGGTAGCAACCATTAGCGTTAATTCTGAAGTGCCCTTCCAGGAGCAGTCACTTTCAGCTGTACAAAATGAAACGGTGCCGGTTGCTGAAAGCCCTGACAATGGTGAACAGGCAGAAAAACCAGAAGTAGACTTTACAGCAGCTGAAGCAGGCAATACCAGTGTGCTGTCAGATCAGCTCTGGGCCGATGTGGGTGAAGATATAACCACGCCGCGGGCTACTCATAATTCCACTGACAGAATCTCAATAAATGTTAAAGATGCCAATCTTCTTGATGTTTTATCAATGCTGGCTTATAAAATGGGAGTCAATGTTATATTCCTTGAAGAGCCGTCCCAGATTACCCTCAAGACAGATACGCTCTCTCCAATTACAACCTTTCAGATCGTCCTCCAAAAAGAAGGCCTTGATTACCTGACCCTGGGTAAAAATTATATCGTCGGCAACAGGGACAGACTCTACGGTGATTTTACCAACCGAATGTTTCTTTCTCGCTATGATCTTTTCTATGTTTCCGCATCCGATATGGAAAGCTATATTGAGCAGCTTGGCATGCCTGTGCAGAGCCTCAGTGTTGATTCAAACCAGAAAGCGCTCTGGATGCAGGGCACCCCAATGACTTTGGGTAAGGCCAGGGAGCTGATTAACACGCTTGATGTTATTGATAATGCTTCTTTTGCTGAAGGGGGCGGGCGCAAGATCAGAATGCCGGTTGCCACGGCCACCGGTACCAGGGCTCAGGAAGAACTCGAAGCCCTCGTTGACCTTTTAAGCATATTGCTGGACGGTTTCCGTGACGGCAGAACTGATATGGGCTGGGTAACGTGGGATCACCCCGATCCGGTGCCGAGCATTTACATGGACTGGGATAGCCCGATCATAAAGCCTTATGATATTAAAATGAAAGTTACCCGAGACTTCGCCAACAACAGCAGTGGTCAGATTCGCTACCTGATTGCTGAAGGCACGCCAGACAATATCGAGCTTGTAAACCAGATGATCCAGGCAATTTCCGGTGCACCGGCTACTCCATTTACTTTTGAGATTGATGATGAAGAAATAGAAGCCGAAGGTGCCGATTCGGTACAGTGGGTGCCGGACAACCAACAACAACAGCAACAGCAATCCACGCCAGCACGGTCATATACTGTCAGCGTCAGCGGTGTCCCTTCGACTGGAGGAATCATTGATGGTGCAGGGTCATACACAGAGGGTTCATCTGTAACTGTTAAAGCAACACCAGTGGAAGGATATGAATTTGTTCGCTGGATTGAAGGCGGTTCGGAAATATCGACCAGCGAAAGCTATACTTTCACAATTTATGGCAACCGTAACTTCGAAGCAGTCTTTATAACCAGTTCAAGTGAAGAAGCAATCTCAGAAGATGAAAACAGTGAAGCTTCAGATTAGAAATCAATCTTACGGAGTAGATATTAGATGTCTAAATCATGCACATACCCAACTTCGATGAATCAGATGCTAACCATGGCTGTAGAAAAGGGAGCTTCCGATGTCCATATAGTCCCTATGCAGCCGCC
>PXFD01000133.1 GCA_003564505.1 Syntrophomonadaceae bacterium | reverse complement strand
GCCGCGACAAGAGCTGCAGCATCTGCATTGCTGGGAAGGACTTTAACTCCCTCTTTTGTAAGCTTATCCACCTGCTCACTGCGGTTTTGAATATCTTCATCAGTACCGCAAACTGTTGTGACAAAACTAATGCTACGACCCTCTTTCTCAGCCACTTCCCTGGCTTCCTTTATGGCTTCCAGGGCTGATCCGGCCGGATCGGGATGGGCATTATAACCCAGAACCAGGTCGAGCATAATTACAGCCGTTTCAGGATCTTTTGCTTCTTCAACAATACGACTGTTGCGCAGTGAAGGGTCGATCATCGGATGCAGCCTACCCTGGGTGAATTCGTCTTCACCGAAATCGATTACTGTGTGAGCCTTGCTCTTGTAAACGTCTTCCAGGGCTTCAGCATTTTTAAAGTTTAAATTTGTGTATAAGGGGCTTACTTTACCATTTAACATAATCAGGGTTTCATAAGCAAGAGTCCCTCCTGAATAAAGAGCTCTCAGGTACTTTTGACCGTTTTTGAGCTTCTTTTTTTCTTCAGCAAGCACTGCCTGGTCAACTTTAACATCACTCTCATCGCTCGCTGCACTTTTGCCCCTGGCCAGGTTAACAGCTTTATAAGCTGCTTCCTTTAATGTTGCCGCTGGTTCACAGCCTGCATCGCTGACATGGTCCAGTTTGCCGCCAAGGAAATTTACAACAATAGGCTTTTTGCTTTCTTTTGCAATTTCGAGAACTTTTTCTGTGACAGTGCTGTCAGGCGGTTTGGAAACAACTACGATTACCTCTGTATTATCATCATTAATTAGCGCTTTCAAACCCTGGATCATGGTAATACCGCCAACTTCATCCTTAATGTCGCGGCCGCCGGTTCCGATACCCTGGCTGATTCCCTCACCAAGGTTGCCGATCAAACTTGAAACCTCCTGCAAACCGGTGCCTGCTGCAGCAACTACACCAATTTTGCCCTGTTTGACTTCGTTGGCAAAGGCCAGGGGTATTCCGTTGATAATAGCCGTACCACAATCGGGGCCCATAACCAATAACTCTTTTTCCAGGGCTTTTTTCTTTAACTCTACTTCATCTTCCAGGGAAACGTTATCACTGAATATCATCAGGTGCAGTCCTGAATCAAGAATCTTGTCGGCTTCACGTTTAACGTAGCGTCCCGGAATTGAAAGCAGGGCCAGGTTTGCCCCGGAAAAGTTTTGCAGGGCAGTTTCGAAAGTACGGGGAATAAAATCACCCTGCAGGTTATCTCTTTCTACAGACTTGTTTAGCTCGTCAAGTGCATCCTGGATAGCTTTTTCAGCTTTTTCCTCGTTTTCTGCCTTTACTGCGATAATTAAGTCATTTGCCCCGGCTTCTTTTTCAATTTCATCAGTCCATAGTCCCCCGGAGCGAAGAAACTTCTTATTATGATCAGTACCGATAATAACTTCTGCTTCCTCAACTCCGTCAAAACCCCTGACTGTATTAGAAAGCCTCATCAGGTAGACTGAGTCGCGAAACGTGTTATGTGATATATAACTTTTTACAACCACATTATTACCTCCCTTCATGATTTACCTTTGCTTATATTATATCGAATTAAACCTAATTTGCATATTTCTAAAAATTATACATAACTCCTCTCATTCCTTTAGGTTGAAATTATAAATCGAGCCACTATCTTTGTATAATCATTACAACATATATTGACGTTTATAACCTTATTCTGGTATTATTTATTCATTCGCATGAAAGGATGTGTCTTCAATCCGAAAACAATACGGCATTACTGTCAAAGAAGCTCTGTCACTTGATGTTGTTAACCGCCTGGAGGTGGTAGGCGGAGGTGAAGGTTTAGACCGTGTCATTAAGCTTGTCAACGTTATAGAAGTCCCGGATATAATGGACTGGCTGATTGATGGAGAATTTTTGTTGACAACCGGTTACTCTTTTCGGGAATATCCTGAATTAATGGAAACCCTGATTCCCCGCATGAACCAGGCTGAAAGCGCAGGGTTGGCCATAAAAACCAAGCGGTTTTTAGACGAGATTCCAAAACAGATCATTGACAGTGCCAACCAATATAATATGCCCCTGCTTGAAGTGCCTTACGATTTATCTTTTTCCGAAATTATTGCCCCCATCCTGGGAGTCGTTTTCAACAAGCAGAATAAAATTTTACAAAAACTTGAGCAGGCCCACAAAAAACTGATGGACCTGGCCCTGAATGGCAGTCCCCTGGAAGAGCTTTGCAAAGAAACAGGCAAATTAATTTCCAACCCTGTAGCTATTGTCGATCGGGAAGGTGCTTTAATTGTCAATGAAGACTGTCCTGACAAGTACAAGTTTGAACTTTTCTTTTCAGACGGCAGTGTGGAAATCAAGCAGGAAAAGCTTCGTTTCGGAAACATTAAAGAGGTAAAGTACTCTCTTGAGTACGCCCCGGATACTGACAAACCTTTAACAATAAAAGCAATCAGGATACCTATTATTGCCGATAAGTATGAGTACGGGCACATGGTATCCGTAATTAATACCCCGATTTATGAACCTGATATTTTAACCATGGAGCGAGCAGCAACAATAGCCGCCCTGGAGTTTACCAAGCGTAAAGCCATTTTTGAGATTGAAAAAAGCTACTATAATGACTTCCTGGAAATACTTTTGTCTGCTGACTTTGACAACGTAGATGAAATAATTTCACGAGGTCGGGTATTTAATATTGACCTTCAACAGCCAACAACGGTAATTATTATCAATAGCAGCAGTTTAAATGAAATGAAAGATATAGAAAACTATATGAACATGAACGGTACGCGATCCAGGGAAGATTTACTGAGAACTATCAGTGATTTTTT
>PXFD01000036.1 GCA_003564505.1 Syntrophomonadaceae bacterium | reverse complement strand
CCTTATGGGAAAAGCACATGTCACTGAAAAAATTGAACCCTACATTTATCGGATATCCCCGCAATCATTTTTCCAGGTCAACACCTGCCAGGCAGAGGTGCTCTACAAAAAGGCGGTATCCCTGTCCGGAACCCCTCGGACAGCATATGACCTTTACTGTGGAACGGGCAACTTCTCACTCTATTTAAGCTCAGTAGCGGACCGGGTGGTCGGCATTGACTCAACTAAAACTGCTGTTGAAGATGCCCGGAAAAATGCCACCTTAAACAGGATCAATAACGCTGAATTTATTATTGAAAAAGCTGAGAATATCGGACCGGATCTTTTCAAGGGAGAAAAGCCACTTACCGTATTTTTAAACCCGCCCCGCAAGGGCTGCTCCGCTTCCCTCCTGGAAGCCGTGGCAGAAGCTGCGCCGGAAAGAATTGTCTATATTTCCTGCAATGCAGCCACCCTGGCCCGTGACTTAAAACAATTAAGTAATTACGACTACGCTGCAAAAGAAGTGCAGCCTGTAGACATGTTTCCGCAAACCAGCCACGTGGAGACAGTCTGTTTAATCGTACCTGGAAGTACACGGGGGTAAGCAAATTGGCAAATAACAGGAAAATCAAGACAGTTTCGATCATCGGATTAGGAGCGCTGGGCATCCTCTACGGGCATCACCTTTCTAAAATATTGCCACACGATAACCTGCGCATCGTTGCCGACCAACACAGAATTAGCCGTTACAGGCAGGACCGGATTTACTGCAACGGCGAACAGTGCAACTTCAACTTTGTGCTGCCTGATGACAAGATAGGTCCTTCCGATTTAATAATATTTGCCGTAAAGAATAATAACCTGGATGAAGCAACGGAAGCGGTTAAAAACCAGGTAGCCCCGCACACCATCATTATTTCCCTGCTTAACGGTATTACCAGCGAAGACAAAATCGGCCGCTTTTACGGTATGGATAAAGTCCTTTACTCCGTCGCACAGGGCATGGATGCGGTCAAAAGCGGAAACAAGATGACGTATGAGCATATGGGCATTATTTGCTTTGGAGATAAAGAGCCTGGCTATTTATCATCAAAAACAAAAGTGCTGGCAGCCTTTTTTGATCAGCACCAGGTCCCTTATGAAATTGACGACAACATGCCGCGAAAGTTGTGGACCAAGTTCATGCTCAATGTTGGTGTAAACCAGGCCGTAGCTGTTTTTGGCAAATGCTACGGCGATGTTCAGAAAGATGGGAAACCCAGAGAGGTTATGATTGAAGCCATGCGGGAAGTAATTCCCCTGGCTAAAAAAGAAGGCCTTGATTTAAGTGAAAAAGATATTGATTATTGGCTAAAAGTAATCGACTCTTTAAGTCCCCGTGGAAAACCTTCGATGCGTCAGGATATCGAAGCGGGTAGGATTACAGAAGTTGAACTGTTCTCTGGGACAATCCTGCAATTAAGTAAAAAACACAGCTTATCGACACCGATCAATCACCTGCTTTATGAGAAAATTAAAGCATTAAAATAACAAGTTCGCGGGGACGGAGGTTGTGTATTTGAATACCGTTTTTTACCATGGCGAAAGTACAAAGCCTCCTTCCCCGTGTAGTTGGAATCGAAGCCTACCTTGCAGGGTGGAAATATGTTATTATTACTTTTGTTAAATATAATTATTCAGGACGTGATTTAGTGAGCAGTGAAAATGTCCACCGCATAGATTTAGATGGACGTGAAATAATTTTAGTCGGCACAGCTCATATTTCGAAAAAGAGCGTTGTCGAGGTCAAGGAAGTAATCGAGGCTGAGCAGCCGGACACTGTCTGTGTCGAGCTTTGCCAGGCCCGTTACCAGTCAATGATCGACACAGAAACATGGAAAAACACCGATATAGTTAAGATCGTTAAAGAAGGTAAAGCCCTTTTGCTTTTAGCCAAGCTTGCTCTATCTTCTTACCAGAAAAAGCTGGCGCGCAAGTTCGGCATCAACCCCGGTGAAGAAATGATGCAGGGCATAAAATCAGCTGAAGAAATCGGGGCCGAACTGTGCCTCGCCGACCGCGACATCCAGGTGACGATGCTCAGGTTGTGGCGGAGAATTGGCTTCTGGGGCAAAATGAAACTTTTCTTCAATATCATGCTAGGGATGTTTATGAATGAAGATTTAACAGAAGAAGACCTGGAAAAAATGAAAAGCCAGGACATGCTAACCGCTGCCCTCGAAGAGCTGGCCCAGGCCTTCCCCCAGCTAAAGGCAACAGTTATTGACGAGCGCGATATTTATTTGGCTCAAAAAATAAAGGAAGCTCCCGGACAAAAAGTAGTTGCCATCCTTGGCGCAGGGCATATTCCCGGGATTAAGGAAGAAATAAACGGTAACCACGATTTGCAGGAATTAAGTAAAGTTACGCCTCCATCAAAAATAACAAAAATAATCGGCTGGGCTATTCCCATTTTTATCATCACTATCATTGCTTCTACTTTTTCAGTAGATAGGGCTACGGGGATAGACCAGATGATCAGCTGGATTTTATGGAACGGTTCCCTGGGAGTACTCGGGGCCTTGCTGGCTTTTGCGCACCCCCTGGCCATCCTGACCGCTTTCGTCGTCTCCCCGATCAGTTCCCTCAGCCCGCTTTTAGCAGCAGGCTGGTTTGCCGGATTAACAGAAGCTATTGTCAGAAAACCTAACGTGAGCGACTTTGAAAGTCTTTCGGAAGACGTTCAAACTTTGAAAGGCTTTTGGACCAATAAGGTGACACACGTTCTACTGGTGGTCGTTTTTGCTAACCTTGGCAGCACACTCGGTACAATCATCGGCGGAGCCGATGTAATCAGCAAGTTTATCAGCACATTCTTCGG
>PXFD01000085.1 GCA_003564505.1 Syntrophomonadaceae bacterium | reverse complement strand
TTCAACCAGGGAAAGTTCAAACCAGCGTCCTTCAGAAAGTTCATTATGTATAGTCATTTTTCCACCAGCTTCATAGACATCAAGTCCTTATAGCATTAATTTTTTCAATTATAGCATGCTCACCTTAATGGCAACAAATAATCACAAAATTTCAGGCTACCATTCTATACTGATGTCCAGGGCATCGACCGAATTGGTAAGCTCTCCGACAGAAATATGATCAACTCCGGTTTCTGCTACCTTTTCAACAGTGGCAAGGGTAATTCCACCGGAAGCCTCAAGAATAGCTTTACCTTTTGCCAGGCTTACTGCCTCTTTCATTGCCTCTATTGACATATTGTCAAGCATGATAATATCAGCGCCGGCTTCAAGTGCTTCGCGCACTTCTCTTAATGTTTCCGTTTCCACTTCAATTGTCGTTTTCTCAGGAAGCTTATTTTTAAGCATTAGCACCGCATTTTTAATACTGCCTGCAGCTATAATATGATTGTCCTTGATCAATACCGCGTCATATAACCCGAAACGATGATTGTAGCCGCCACCCATTTTAACCGCGTATTTTGCCAGCAGCCTTAATCCTGGCACTGTTTTCCTGGTATCCAGTATTTTTACATTGTAGGGGGCTGCTTTCTCAACAAAAGCAGCTGTTTTCGTCGCTATCGCCGACATCTGCTGCAGAAAATTAAGCGCTGTCCTTTCTCCGCTCAAAAGAGGCCTAACCCTGCCGCTGACCTGCGCCAGCACTGTTTCATCTTCTACTTTTTCTCCTTCTGGTACAAAAAAATTACATTCTATGCCCGGGTCAAGCTTTCTGAAAACAGCGAGGACAACTGGAAGGCCAGCAATAACCCCCGCCTGTCGGGCGATGATTTCTACCGACCCTTTTTGTTCTTCAGAAAAAATATTATCAGTAGTAATATCCCCGCTGCCAATATCTTCTGCAAGAGCTTTTTCCACCAGTGGTTCAACTGCTTCCATGTCCAGTTCCATTATCTTTCCTCCCTGGCTGACTTTAAGTATTTATCATATCAGATGTAAATTAAGGACTTTGTTTAACTGTGAGCATTCTATCAAGGGCCCGGTAAGCTTTTTCCCTGACTTTATCCGAGACCGTAACCTGTGGTTCAAGTGTTTCCAGGGCTGCCTTTATGCTTTCAAGGGTAACAAGTTTCATATTCGGGCAAACCAGGTCAGGAGAAAGCAGAATGAATTCTTTACCGGGATTATCTTTCTTTAACCTGTAAAGGGTACCTGCTTCTGTGCCTATTATAATTTTATCCTCTGGAACAGATGCAGCATATTCAATAATTGCACTTGTGCTGCCAACATGATCTGCCATAGCCACAACTTCCGGGCGGCATTCCGGGTGAACTGAAATCGGCGCATTCGGGTGCAGCTCACGCTGCCGGAAAATATCTTCCCTGGTCATATGGTAATGAGTAACACAACAGCCATCCCAGGGAATAATCACTTTGTCGGTATTCCTGGATACAAATGCTGCCAGGTTTCGGTCAGGGACAAAAATAACTTCATCTTCTTCCAGGGAATTTACGATCTGAACAGCGTTCGAAGAGGTACAGCAAATATCACTCAATGCTTTTACTTCAGCAGAGCTGTTTACATAGGAAACCACAGCAGCATTAGGATATTCTTCTTTTTTTCTCTGTAATGCTTCCGCAGTTATACTGTCTGCCAGGGGACAGCCTGCATCAAGGTCAGGCAGAAGAATTGTTTTCTCCGGTGAAAGGATGCAGGCGCTTTCTGCCATAAAGTGAACTCCACAAAAAACAATAACGTCGGCTTCTGTAGATGCTGCCAACTTGCTAAGCGCGAACGAATCTCCTGTATGATCGGCAATTTCCTGGACCTCATCTCTCTGGTAATTGTGAGCAAGAATTACTGCATTCCGCTTTGCTTTTAACCGGTTTATTTCTTCTGTTAAATGTAATAAATCCAAGTTAGCTAAGACCTCATTTCTGAGTGTATTGACAGGTGTCATGTCATCTTAATATAAAAAATTTGTCTTTCTTCAGGAGTCATATCTACAGCCCCATTTGTTTTATATTACAACCGCCTTTACTTTTCTATCCATTATATACTTTTTGTATCAACCAGCAAATCGAACTTAATTGACGCCCTCGAAACCTTTTGGGATAATCAGGCTATTAGTATCATAATTGCATGAGTCAGCATAAGGTGGAGGTGATTACAAGTGTGCCAGTTTTGTCACCAGCACGGTGAGGGCAAGAAATGGTATCTCAAGGCTGAAAACTACGCTGAAGATTTATTAAGCGATTTGCGTCGCAGTAAATATATTGAACATTTTTTCCGAGATCCCCAGCGTTTAAAAGACAGGATTGGGCTGCTCGATAGGTTAAACCGCATGCCTTCTTTCGTTCAGGCAGTGATTAAGCCGGCCATTACCAACCGAATGAAAAAAATGCATCACGGCCAGGTTTTACCGATTGAAGATGTGGAAGAAATATTCGGCTTCGTTAACTCGGTAGTTCGCTTACCCTGCATTTGTCGCAAGGCCTCTTTAGGAACAGAAGAGCGCTACTGCTATGGCCTGAGCATGGTTCCCGCAGAACATTCCAGACTCAAAGGAATCGTGGAGGCAATTGACGCCGATTACCTGAACGGTCCAGACACAGCAGGACTGGAAACAGTGCCCAAAGGAAATGCGCTGGATCAGTTTAAATCCCTGGAAAAGAAAGGCCTCTTTCATTCCGTGTGGACTTTTATGACCCCCTTCATTGGTGGAATCTGCAACTGCGACCGCGACTGCATGGCCATGAAAGCTACTGTCATGAAAGGGCTGCCAGTCATGTTCCGGGCCGAATATATAGCCAAGGTACAG
>PXFD01000067.1 GCA_003564505.1 Syntrophomonadaceae bacterium | reverse complement strand
TTAAAGTGCAGCTTTTCCAAAATGGCCCCGACATGTTTTTTAACAGTGTGTTCACTGATAAAAAGTTCATCGGCAATACAGCGGTTATTTAGTCCCTTCCCCAGGGAACATAAAACTTCAAGCTCGCGTGGTGTAAGTTCATTAACATCAATTTTTTTGTGGTTCCGCCCTTTATTCATGGCATACTGAACTACGGCCGGGTCGAAGTACTTCCGGCCCTGGCTAACAGTTTTTATGGCTGCGATCAGTTCTTCAGGCAGCGCTTCTTTTAACACGTATCCTTCCACGTCCTCATCAATAGCTCCCTGGATTTCTTCCTCGGTAGCATAAGAGGTGAGAATAATAAAACTTGTCTGAGGGGATAGCTGGCGGCCCTTTCTGACAATTTGCAACCCGTGTTCGTCCTGCAGACGTAAATCAACCAGGGCTACATCGGGCTGATGTTGGCTGATTAACTGTAGGGCTTCGTCCACATTAGAAGCACAGCCCTGCAGCTCCAGGTCTTCTTCCAACCGTGTTGCTGATTCGATCCCTTTACGCACCAAAGGATGATCATCGACCATAATTACTTTGATTTTCAACAGTACCTGCCTCCCCAGATTGTTGATTTTTATTTAACTGATACCGGCGATGTGGGTATATGACACAATACCTCCGTGCCTCTGCCGGGCTTGCTATTTATCTTCAGGTTTCCCTGCAGGGCAATGGCCAGTTCCCGCATATTAACCAGCCCCAGGCGATTGCCGGAGCTGTAAAGATCAAGACTGCTTTGCACATCGAAACCCTTTCCGTTATCACTTACACTTAAAATTGAAGAAAAAGGTGTAATCTCCATGTGGACAATAATTTCGCTGCACCTACCGTGGCGAACAGCATTGCCGGTTGATTCTTTCAGGATACGGTAAAGCACTTTGCAAATAGCGGGGTTAAGATATTCAGTGCTGCCATCTACGGTGTAATTAATCTCAATGTTGTTCATCCTGCCCATTTTTTCCAGGTAGGTGCCGGCTTCTTCAACAAAGCTGTCGTTAACGTTTTCGCGTGGATTTAGCCGGTAAATAAGGGATCTTAGCTCCCTTGCTGTTTCTGCGGATAGGCTTTTAATGTCCTGCAGCATATCACGATAGTCCTGGCGGAGCGATCCTCCGACCTGCCTGGCCAGGGTATCGATACTGTAGACAATGCTGAACAGGTTTTGTGAGATGGAGTCATGAATTTCGTTTGCGATTCGCTTCTGTTCATCAACAATCAAAAGCTTCTCAGCAAACATATCCGCCCTGCTCCTTTCAACGGCAATAGAACCCAGGTCGGCCAAAACAGATAGCGTTTGTTTAACTTCGTGAGTGCTGTAAGTGTTGCGGGATTGGATACCGGCCAGCATGCCAAGGCATTGTTCACCCGATCGAACCGGAACGCAGATCAATTTGGCGTCATGATTGTTTTGGGAGTTAAGGTTCATCACTATCGGGATTTTATTGCCATGAACTGTTGACCAGGCTTGCAGTAATGGGGCTCGCCATTCTTCCTCGGGATAGTAGTCGTGAGGTCCCTTGATTGAAAAAATTGGGTTATAGTCCTCTTTATCAGTGCCGCTGACGTTTTCCATCCAGAAGATCGTTTTATCGCAGTCCGTTAAGGCCCTGGCATAAGAAGCAAAAAGATCAATAACCCGCCTGGGGTTGTTCTGGCTGGATGCTGTTTCAACTGCCTCGTATATTGAGGATATGTGCTGCAGCACTCTTTCCTTTTGTTTAAACATGGAGAGCCACTCGGTAGTCTGTTCGGCAAACTTTATAAAAAGGGACAGGTTTTCGGCAAAAGAAATAGGGTTTATTCTTGTGCTGATCAGTCCGACAAATACTGCCTTAATGGTTTTTCTTTCACCGTGCAGGGGCAGCGCAACCCAGCTTCGGTTGCTGCCAATCAATATTTTTTTTGTGCCCAGGCTGGCTAGCTCTTCCCAGCGCTCTTCTATTTCTTCAATTATAGAATTATCCAGGAAAGATGTTTCATCTTCAGTAGAACAGAGCACTTTTAATGACGGAATATTTATGTTGTTAACTGGGCTTATATTATTATGCGGTAAAAGCACGGCGGCCTTCCTAAACGGGAAAATGCTGATCAGGGTATCAATCAGACTGCTGTAAATATCTCTCGTATTTGTATGGGAGATTACTTCCCTTTGAAAGTTTGAAAGCCCCTGGAAGACCTGGTAGTTGGACGATAGGCTTTGGTATGCTGACAAAAGCTCCAGGCGCTGGTTTTTCTTCTCCTGGGACTGTTCGGTTATATTAATGTGCATCCTGGCAAAGAGGTACATAATCATGATAATTACAACCAGGTTTGTTGCCGCGTAATAGTTTTCGCTAAAAATTTCGCCCATGGCAAATGTGTTTCCAAAAATGTATGCTTTCCATGACAATGTGCCTGCCAGCAGCACGAACAGGTAGAGCCAGGTCAGGGGAAAAGAGAAAAAAGCAGTGGTAATAATAAATGGATTCAGGGCATACCAGAGGAAGGGGCCGCTAAAGCCTCCTGTATATGCCAGCAGCAGTGAGATGCCGAGCAATTCAACCAGGACAAGCAAAGCCATGATTTTGCTGTATCTCCAGTAGTGTTCGTAAAGCAGAATCATCAGGATAGAAATGGCCAGCAGCAAAAAAAGCAGCGTGACCTGAAATGTCAGCGGAAAGTTGCCGGGGAAAAGCAGAAAAAGTGTAGCCGAAAGAGTGAAAGAAGCAAGGCGGTAGACCCGCAGGATAGATTCTATCTTCATCTCCGAGAAAGCATTCGAAAGCCTGGAGAAGAAGCCGCTTTTTTCTTCAACCCCTTCATGCAATTCATCGTATTCCATGCTCATAGTTATAACCATCCT
>PXFD01000077.1 GCA_003564505.1 Syntrophomonadaceae bacterium | reverse complement strand
CTCCTTACTTATAACGGTAGGTAATACGCCCCCGAGACAAATCGTAAGGCGATAGTTCAACTAAAACCCGGTCACCCGGCAGAATCCGGATAAAATTCATTCTGATCTTACCGGAGACATGCGCCAAAACCTTGTGTCCGTTTTTAAGCTCCACCCGGAACATTGCATTTGGCAAAGGTTCCACCACAGTGCCTTCTACTTCTACTGCATCTTTTTTCTTACTCATATTGCCAGTTAAACCTCCTCTGAAGGAGTTCCATTTTCCGGAATCAGCTCATTTAAGTAACTGATTACCTGGTTATCGGTTAATTGGTTGAAATCAACCGGCTTAGCCCTGCGGTCATAGTGCTGCAAATGAGCTATGTTTTTCTTTTTCGGCCGTTCTATCGGCCTGCTCCGACCATCTACCAGCAGGACGTGCTTGTGGTCCAATTTTTCGAGAACTAAATAATGTTTTCCCTTATCACGACCGGCTAAAGAACGGACTAACTGCCCGGGCTTTAAATCCACCATCATTTCGCCCCCCTAAACCAGGCTGGGAGAGGTCAATACCTCAGGCCCGTTGTTCCCTAAAGCCACCGTATGCTCAAAGTGAGCGGAAAGGCTTCCATCAGCAGTAACCACGGTCCACTGGTCATCTAAAACCTTAACTTCCCATGTACCGATGTTCACCATTGGCTCTATCGCTAATACTAAGCCGGGCTGTAATGACGGACCACGCCCTGGCAGCCCAAAATTTGGCACCTGGGGCTCTTCATGCATTTCTTCGCCTATTCCGTGACCGACATAATTACGCACAATCGATAAAGAGTTACTCTCTACATAACTTTGCACTGCGTGAGATATGTCCGACAATTTGTTACCGGTCTGCATTGCCTCAATTGCTTTTTGCAAAGATGTCCTGGTAACATCAATTAACTTGCGGGCCTGCGGTGAGACCTTGCCAACTGCAAATGTAGCGGCAGCATCTCCATGATATCCTTTTAAAAGAACACCGACATCAATGCTGATTATATCGCCCTCTTGCAGTCTGCGCAACCCTGGTATACCATGGACAACCTCATTATTCACAGAGGCACAGATCGAAGCAGGGAAGTTATGGTAACCGAGGAAGGCCGGTTCAGCATTGTAGCTGCGGATTAGTTTTTCAGCAATCTTATCCAGCATAGCGGTGGTTATACCAGGCTTGATTGCCTGCTCCATTTCCTGCAGCGCTTCAGCAACAATTTTGCCAGCTTCCTTCATTTGGTCTATTTCCCGCTTCGACTTTAGCTTAATCATTTATATCCACTACTTCATAAAGCCTCGATAGCTGCGCATCAGCATATGGCTTTCAATTTGCTTGAACGTTTCGAGGGTTACACCGACCACAATAATCAGGCCAGTTCCTCCAAATACAATACTCATTCCAGTAATACGCTCCAGGATAATTGGAAATATTGCTATGAAAGCAAGGGAAAAAGCCCCCGCTGTTGTCAGGCGCGATGTTACACGGGCTAAATAATCAGCCGTTGGACGGCCAGGACGCAGACCCGGTATAAATCCGCCATACTTCTTAATATTTCCCGCCACCTGGAAAGGATCAAACTGTACCGCTGTATAGAAGAAAGCGAACAGTATAATCAATGTCATATATAATACCAGGTTCAGGTTTGTCCCCCAGCTGAGCGCTTCAGCCATTCTTTGAGCTACCGGGTGTTGAATAAAGCTTACCATCGTCTGTGGAAAACTCAAGATAACTGAAGCAAAAATAACCGGGATAACCCCTGCCTGATTTACTTTCATCGGTATATGAGTAGCCTGGCCTCCATACATTTTGCGACCGACCACTCTCTTGCTGTACTGTACATTTACTCTGCGCTGACCCTGGTCAAGACCAATAATTCCAACTATCAGGGCAAGCAGTAAAACCACTACGACAAGAATAACCAGCAGGCTGATCTGTCCGAAGCGATACTGCTCGGCAGCCATAGCAACCGCAATGGGAAATCCAGCTACAATACCGGCAAAAATCAGCAGTGATATACCATTGCCAATTCCTTTTTCGGTAATTAATTCACCCATCCACATTAAAAATGCGGTTCCTGCAGTCAGCGAGATAATGATAGTTGTATATGAAAGCAGGGTTTGATCAACTACTGCTTCTCCAGCAATCAGGGTTGAAAGGCCAAGAGCCTGAATAAGAGCGATAACAATAGTTCCGTAACGGGTAATCTGCGATATTTTTTTCCTGCCTTCGGGCCCTTCCTGGCTCCACTCTTTCAGTTTAGGAATAACTATTGTCAACAGGTTCATAATAATTGAAGCGTTAATGTATGGCATAATTCCGAGAGCAAATATTGTAAAATTCGCCAGGTTGCCACCACCAATAATGTTGACAAAACCAAAAATAGTATCTTCCTGGAAGAATTCAGCCAGCAAAGAAGCATCTACGCCGGGCACAGGGATCGCTGATCCTACCCGAAATACCACAAACATAGCCAGGGTAAAAAGAATTCTTTCTCTCAGCTCTTTGATCCGCCATGCTGTACGTATTGTTTCTAACAATTTATATCACCTCTGCTTTTCCGCCGGCTGCTTCTATTTTTTCCTGAGCCTGTTTACTAAAACGATGGGCTTTTATTTCAAGCTTACGATCCAGCTCGCCATCACCTAATACTTTTAACGGGTCGCTTGTGTTCTTAAGCAACCCTGCTTCAAGCAATAGTTCCGGTGTTACCACAGTTCCTGCTTCAAATGAATTCAGGTCTTTTAAGTTAACAACATTCCATCTTTTCTTAAATATGTTTGTAAAGCCCCTCTTAGGCAAACGCTGAAAATAAGGCATTTGACCACCTTCAAATCCGCGACGCACTCCGGAACCTGAGCGGGACATCT
>PXFD01000005.1 GCA_003564505.1 Syntrophomonadaceae bacterium | reverse complement strand
CTTTTAGCTGGACGATTCGGTTAAAGATTGGCTGTCCGTCTTTCGATGCTTTTGGGTCATAGTAAAAGTAAGCTTTGCGTAGAAACTGGAAGCGGCTTCCCGGCTTAGCCTCGGCTACTGCCGGTTCAGCTGGCACGTTTTCACAGACTATAAGCGATTGCGGATTGATATGGCTGGTAAAATCCTTTTCACTGTCTTCCTCGGGGTTTTCCACGGTAAACAGTGTGTCATACAAATTCACTTTAATGGTCGCTGCGTGCTGCACCGACACCCAGTGGATTACACCTTTAATTTTTTTGCCGCTGGTATCGGAACCACTCCTGGTCCGGGGGTCATAAGTGCAGCGCAGCTCAATTATATTGCCCTCATTATCCTTGATCACTTCTTCACAGCAAATTACATAAGCACCCTTAAGGCGGACTTCTTTACCGGGGCTGAGGCGGTGAAACTTTTTCGGTGGGTCTTCCATAAAATCATCACGTTCAATATATATCTCCCTGCTGAAGGGCACCTCACGCTTGCCTGCACTATCATTGCCAGGCAGATTTTCCATCTCACACATTTCGGTCTTACCTTCCTGCCAGTTGGTTATCACTACCCTGACAGGATCAAGAACAGCCATCAGGCGTGGAGCTGTAGTTTCAAGTTCCTGGCGGATGCAGTGCTCCAACATGGCCAGGTCTACGGTACTTTCTGCTCGCGACACCCCAACTCTTTCCTGGAAATCAGCAATCGCCTGCGGGGTTATCCCTCTTCTACGCAAACCGGCAATGGTCGGCATACGGGGATCATCCCAGCCGGATACGTGCTTTTCTTCAACCAGGCGGCGCAGCTTGCGTTTACTCATGACGGTATGAGTCATGTTAAGGCGGGCAAATTCCGTCTGGCGGGAACGATACTTTACCACTTCCGGCACGAGCTCCACGGCACGATCAACGATCCAATCATAAAGGGGCCGGTGGTCAGTATATTCGATCGAACAAAGAGAATGAGTGATCCCTTCCAGGCAGTCTGAGAAGGGATGATCAAAATCGTACATCGGGTAAATACACCATTTGTCACCGGTGCGGTGGTGGTCGGCATGTAAAATGCGGTAGATAACGGGATCTCGCATGTTAAGGTTGCCGGAAGCCATATCTATTTTAGCCCTGAGAACCCTGCTCCCCGTTGGGAATTCTCCCTTACGCATTCGCTCAAATAACTCAAGGTTTTCTTCGACGGAACGATTACGATAAGGGCTTTCAGTTCCCGGTTCGGTCAGGGTTCCTCGATACTCCCTGATCTCGTCCTGGTTTAAATCACAAACATAGGCTCTGCCGGCCTCTATCAGGCGGCAGGCAAACTGATACTTTACTTCAAAGTAGTCGGAACTAAAAAAAAGGCGATCTTCCCAATCCGCTCCCAACCAGCGAATGTCTTCGATTATTGAGTCAACAAACTCCTGCTCTTCTTTGATCGGGTTGGTATCATCAAAACGCAGGTTAAATTTGCCCTGAAAATCCCTGGCAATAAAATAATTAAGCAGGATAGCCTTGGCATGGCCAATATGCAGGTAGCCGTTAGGTTCAGGTGGAAAACGGGTATGAACCGGATTGTCTCTCAAAGTACCTTTGGCAAGATCTTCCCTGATTATAGTGTAAATAAAATTTGATTTACCTTCAGTTCCATTCTTATCAGTCATATTGATCTCCTTTGGCCATAACGCAAATCTATGCAGATATCATTATTCCACTGTTACACTCTTAGCCAGGTTACGGGGTTTATCAACTGAGCTACCGCGAGCCAGGGCGGCATAGTAAGCGATCAGCTGGGTCGGTACTGCTGCCAGGACCGGGGCCAGGGCATCGTTAACCGGGGGCAGATAAAAAACCGACTCTACCTGCTCGGCAACATCATCATTACCTTCCATGGTTATTGCAAATACCGCGCCACCACGGGCATTGACTTCCTGGATATTGCTCAGGGTTTTATCGTATACTGCTTTCTGTGTAATCAAGGCCACCACCGGCACACCATCAACGATCAGGGCCAGCGGGCCGTGTTTAAGCTCCCCTGCAGCATAAGCCTCGGCATGGATATAGGATATTTCTTTTAGTTTAAGTGCTCCTTCCCTGGCTACGGGGTAATCCAGGTTACGTCCGACAAAGAAAACATTGTCCCACTTTGATAGGTGCTCGCAGTATTTGTGCAGTTTAGCCAGGCTTTCTTCAGAAAGAACCTGCTCCAGCTGCCCGGGCAGCTCTTTTAAGCCTTTAACCAGTATGTCAGCTTTTTGGGAAGCCAGGCAGCCCCGCAGTTCCCCGAAATAAATAGCTACCAGGTACAGGGCAACAAGCTGGGTCAGGTAAGCCTTGGTAGAGGCAACGGCGATTTCCGGACCGGCCCAGGTATAAAGAACTTCATCCGCTTCACGAGAAACTGTGCTGCCTACTACGTTGGTAATGGCCAGAACCTTTACCCCTTTTTGCCGGGCCATACGCAGGGCAGCCAGGGTATCGGCAGTTTCACCGGACTGGCTGATAACTATAACCAGCTGGTTCTCTTTAAAAATCGGTTTGCGATAGCGAAATTCCGAGGCGACATCAACCTCAACCGGTATAGCAGCAAGGTCTTCCAGCAAGGTTTTTCCGAGAAGGCCTGCATGGTAAGCAGTGCCGCAGGCTACAATATAGACACTGTCAAGGTCCTGTATTTCTTTTTCTGTCAGGTTGATTTCATCAAGCTTAATTTTACCACTCGCAGTGTCTATGCGCTGTCGCATAGTCTCTTTTACTGCTGCTGGCTGCTCCATAATTTCCTTGAGCATAAAATGGTCGTAACCGCCCTTTTCGGCGGATTCTATATCCCAGTTAATCTCGAATACTTCCTTATCAAGGCT
>PXFD01000009.1 GCA_003564505.1 Syntrophomonadaceae bacterium | reverse complement strand
GCCGCAATCGAATATTTCTGTGTCGATACAGATACTTTTATATCTCCTCCAGTAATAAGCAGCTTGATCTATAAAATAAAGAATTCACGAGAAATAATGAGCATGAATGAGAAATAAATATATATTTCTATATTATGCTAAATATTGTGCCATTATTGCTAAATACAGCTGTAATCAAGGTTTGATCACAGCATTGTCAAAACCAGGCCGAAACATTAAAAGGCCTGGTTTCTTCATTTGTTTTAAGCAATATTTTACGGTAATATGGTATTAGTTTTTTATAAACGGAAGGAAGTGGCTTAATGGACGCTGGGTTAATAGGTGCAGGAAAGATGGGCCATGCCCTGGCCCTGAATATGCTCGATAACGGACACCGGGTGGTTGTTTACAGCCGCAACCCTGAAAAAGCCGCAGCCTTCACTTCCGAAGGATTTGAGGGAACAGCAGACCTGGAAGAGCTCGTTAACAAGCTCCCCGACCAGAAAATTATCTGGTTAATGGTTCCTGCCGGTGAAGCTGTTGATAAAATGATTGAGCAGTTAATACCTTTATTGAAGAAAGGTGATATCATAATTGACGGCGGCAACTCCCACTATCGCGATTCTGTGCGACGGTCGGAAACGCTAACCTCCCATGGCCTGCACTATGTAGATGCCGGAATAAGCGGCGGCCCGTCAGGTGCCCGCAGCGGAGCCTGCATGATGGTTGGTGCGGAAAAAAAGATCTATAAACACCTCGAACCGCTTTTTAAAGATATTTGTGTCGAGGGAGGGTCCCTCCATGTCGGTGAAAACGGCGCCGGCCACTATGTAAAGATGGTTCACAATGGCATCGAATACGGGATGATGCAGGCCATAGCCGAAGGCTTTGCATTGCTTGACAGCGGCCCTTATCAATTAAACTATGGCGATATTGCCAGCCTTTGGAACAACGGTTCAGTAATTCGCAGCTGGCTGATTGAGTTAACGGCAAAGATGTTTACGGCCGACCCTGCCCTAAAAACACTTAAAGGAGTTGCCGGTTCTTCGGGCACAGGGCTATGGACTGTAGAAGAAGCCCTGCGGCGCAAAGTGCCGCTGCCGGTTATTACCCAGGCTCTTTATGCCCGTTATGACTCGGAACAGGGCGATCCATTTTCTGCTAAAATTATTGCCGGCCTGCGCCGCGAATTTGGCGGGCACGAAGAACCTAAGCGTTAAATTAAATTAAGTGACCAGCCTGGAAGATCAGCGAGCGCAGTTTTCTTCAGCAGGCAGCAGCGAAAGCAGCAGCAGAATTCAAATGAATGATTACAGTTGAAATAAATAATTTGAAGGGGTTGTAAATATTGTCCACAGAAGGCTGCACCATGGTTGTTTTCGGAGGAACCGGCGATCTTGCTCACCGCAAACTGGTTCCGGCTGTATATAACCTGCATCACCAGGGTTCGCTGCCACAGGACTTTGCTTTTGTAGGGGTAGGCAGAAAACAGAAAAGCGATGATCAGTTCCGTAATGAACTGGCTGAATCGATCAATAAGTACTCCTCCTCTTCCTGGGATGATCAGAAGTGGGCAGCTCTCTCCCCTCGCATCTACTATCACCAGGGCGATATTCGCTACGCCGATAGTTACCCGGCCTTAAAGGAACGGATTGAAGAATGTAACCGGGCAAATGGAGAAAGCAATAACGTCCTTTACTACCTGGCCCTGACGCCGAACCTGTTTGCACCGGCAGTAGAATCTCTTAACGCGCATGGTATGGCTCAAATGGAGTCGGGATGGCAGCGGATCATGATTGAAAAACCCTTCGGTTTTGATCTTCAATCTGCCCGGGACTTAAACTATGTAATATCTTCGGCTTTCACTGAAGAAAATATCTTTCGGATCGACCACTACCTGGGCAAAGAAATGCTGCAAAATATCCTGGTGCTGCGCCTGGCCAACTCGGTTTTTGAGCCGCTCTGGAATGAACGCTTTATCAGCCAGGTACAAATCATTGCCTCTGAAAACGAAGGTATCGGAGACCGCGGGCGATATTATGATCGTTTCGGGGCGATGCGCGACATGGTTCAGAGTCACCTGCTGCAGATGCTGGCGTTAACTGCCATGGAACCTCCCCAGGAGGGCGGCCCGGAAGCAGTCCGTGCCGAAAGGCTAAAGCTGCTCAATGCTGTTCAGCTCTGGCCGGAAGAAGAAAATAGGCATAACCTGGTCTTAGGGCAGTATAAAGGTTACAAGCAAGAAAAAGATGTTGATGAACACACGGATACCGAAACTTTTGCCGCATTGAAGCTGGCTGTAAATAACCAGCGCTGGCAGGGAGTGCCCTTCTACCTGCGGACGGGGAAAAAACTTGACGAAAAGATTGCTAAAATCGTCATACAGTTTAAAAAACCGCCTTCCTTTTATTACGGTAATCCCCTGGAAGAACTGGAACTCGACTACGACAGCCTGCTCAATATCCTGACCTTAAAAGTCCAGCCGCAGGAAGGTGTGGTTTTCCAGTTTAATATTAAGAAGCCGGCTTCAACCAGCGAGATTGTTCCGGCTAAAATGGATTTTTGCCAGCCCTGCGCATTTTTAATTAATACTCCGGAAGCGTACGAGCGGCTGATTGCCGATGCCATAGCCGGTGATACTGATCGCTTCAGCAGCTGGGATGAAGTAGAAAGAGCCTGGACTTTAATCGATTACATTTATGAACAGAGTAAAAAAGGAGCGCAGAAACCGCAACAATACGAGCCCGGCAGCAGGGGACCTGCTGAAGCGGATAAATTGACTGAAAAGGATGGTTATCAGTGGTGGTAAAGTTATGATTTTATATGACATTTCGATGACAATTAAGCCTGATATGGCCGTTTATAAAAATAAGCCGGAAAAGAAACCGCAGATTGAGAAT
>PXFD01000061.1 GCA_003564505.1 Syntrophomonadaceae bacterium | reverse complement strand
TGATCGGCCCGTGCCGGGAAACTTTAATCTCAAGCTTCTCTTCGGCAAAACCATCATCTGTTTTGATTTTCAGTACCTCTTCAATTATCTCGAATTCTTCATACCCTTCTTCAGTCAAATACTGACTGGAATCAGCGGGATTAAGCTGTTCAACAAAGAAGTCCATCTCATTACCCCGGCCATTAACGGTGCTCCAGGCAATATTCCTGTTAAAGCCAAGTACGTTGACACCCGGAACACCGGGAATAGAACCGCCGATAGCATCAAAATCTCCACCGCTCAAACGAACCAGGTAAAAAAGAGCCGGTATCTGCGGTTCTAAGTCGGGGCTGCCTGTAAAAACAGCATTTCCGGTGGTTGTCCTGGTGCCGTGAAAAATCATCCAGTTACTGGCGGGCATATCCAGTGAAACCGGATTGAACCAGTGATCACTGATCAGCGCAGAAGCTTCCTGGCCCGCCGGAAAATTATTAGTTATCCTATCAGCAGTTTCCAGACTGCCACTTTCCCCGGAAACCATGGGTGCATAATCAGGCAATGTCGGGATGATCAAATCAAGCACTTCGGGGCCTGCTTTTTGGCCAATCTGGTGCAGGGTCAGCTCAATATCCTTAGAACGATTCAGGCTGTAGGCCATGAGCAGTCCCCCTACCAGGGTATCTTCCGCTTTCCAGAGTTCCGGCTTAACACCCAGCAAAGTATATTCTATGGGGTAGGCTTTGGCATTATTAATATAAGTATTGACACCTTTTACGTAGGCGTCCACTATTGCCCTGGTTTCAGCATCGAGAGCCTGATATTCCTCCTCGGCAGCCCGGTAAAACCCCAGGGTTTTAAAAAACTTATCAGACCCTACTGTTATTTCACCAAAATAGGTCGATAGCTCCCCCCTTCCGGCCAGGCGGGTCGTATCCATCTGAAAAAGACGCTCCCGGGCAGTGATATAGCCCTGGGCAAAAAATAGGTCTTCGTCGTTTTGCGCAAAAATATGCGGAACCCCGTAATCATCTGTGAAAACCTCAACGGTGCCACTTAAGCCTTCCAATTGTATGGTGCCCGAGTAATCCGGCAGAGGCCTGTTTAGCATAAACTGAACAGCTATAAAGGCAATTAACAATAAAATAACTATTGCCCCAACAACAATGCCTGAAACCTTAACCCACTTTGACTTCATTAGCTTCACTCCCATTAGTACTTTTCCTTAAGCTTATTAATTTATTCCACTTTAATTTTCAGACCCGGAAGAAAACATGATTATTCCTCTATGCTTTATTTTTAGAAGCAGCCCCCGGTTATTTAGGTCTTCATTTTTTTATTTTCTACTATTTCTGCTAGTAAGTAATAAACCCTCTTAAATGTCTTATACAATGTCAAGGGCAATGTCAAGGGGACGGGGTTGTTGACAACCTTTCACCATCCCGATATACTCTCTCTGGGGGTGTTGCCGTTGCCGAGAAAAGCACGTCAAAAGAGCGAAAGTGGAATTTATCATATCATTATGCGAGGAATCAACCGGCAGATAATATTTCATGAGGATGAAGACTGCCACCTTTTTCTCCAAACACTTAAATTCTACAAAGAATCATGTGGATACAACCTATACGCTTATTGCTTAATGAGTAATCACATCCACCTTTTGCTAAAAGTTGGTTCTGAACCCTTAGAACAAATCATGCGCAGGATCTGTGGTAAGTTTGTTTACTGGTATAACAATAAATATGATCGGGCTGGTTATCTCTTTCAAGACAGATTTAAAAGCGAGCCAGTAGAAGAGGATGCTTATTTTCTGACAGTCCTGAGGTACATCCACCAGAACCCGCTCAAAGCCGGTCTGGTTGAAGATTTAAAGCTATACCCTTGGAGCAGCTTCAATGCTTATTTTAACCAAAGTCGTTTAGTTGATACAGATTTTGCCCTAAGCATGTTTAACGGTAATAGAAATGCAGCCCTTAAGTCTTTTATAAACTTTAATGAACAGATAACCGATGATAGATGCCTGGATGTAGAGAAGAAGCAAGCCTTGAGCGATCAAGATGCAGTGGACATTATTAAGAGGACATGTAAAATAACCAGCCCAGATCAATGGCAAAATATTGATCGAAACACCAGGGATCGTTATTTGGGAAGGTTAAAACAGGAAGGTCTATCGGTTAGACAAATATCCAGGATCACCGGGCTCAACAGAGGGGTTGTTTTAAAAGCGCAGAAAAAGTTGTCAATAACCCCGTCCCCTTGACATTCTGAACCTGCAAAACCTGCCAGGCTTTACTTATGACACCGCATTTTTGTTTTTGGATTAGCTCTTTTCTTAACCGGATCTTTAGAACGGCTTGCTTTTTTTGGCAGCCTATGCACATAAACCAGGGCCAGCAGTGCAAATATAGCAATTCCGGCAAAAGCAGACTTCAGAGATGTAATCTGCGCATCAGCATAATCTATAGCCACCGCGTTTACCTGCTCCTCTGTTAAACCAGACTGCTCGGCAAAAACACGGACCTGATCAACTGTAACAAAGTTTGCGCTGGCCTCGGCTGCGGCTACAATTTCCTCGCTGACCGGGGACAGGGCAGGATCGGTCTGCACTCCTTGCTGAAAGTTCGTCACCAGGGAGGCGATCAGGATCGAACCGATTAGCGCCGTGCCCAGAGAAGCCCCTAAGTTTTGCGCTGTACCCTGTAACCCGCCGACCTCAATGCCCCTTTCGGGCGGCACCGCCGACATGTTTACATTGCTGATCTGTGAGCTCATCAAACCCAATCCGGCACCAATCAATCCGAGGGCAATACCAAAGCCAATGGTGCGCAGGTTCGGTGCGGTATAAAAGATAAGCAGTATTTCAGCGACCAGTAATCCAAACAACCCAACTAAAACAATACGCT
>PXFD01000092.1 GCA_003564505.1 Syntrophomonadaceae bacterium | reverse complement strand
GTTTTTGGCGAAAATTTAAATATTGCCGAGCTAATAAAGGTAAAAGAGACGGATTTGGAAACTACTAACATAGCCGGTGTTGATATCCCGGTGTTTAACGGGGTTGTATTCGAGGATATACCCTATGACCTGATGTTTTACCCGCTCTGGGTAGATGCAGGTGTCGAAAAGCTAAAGGAACTTTTTTCTGTAGATACGGAGCTTTCTATTCTAAGAAAGCAGGCTGAATTACTGGGTGAGGAGTTAAGAATTACCACTCAGCGTGTCAACTTGTTCGAAAAGGTCAAAATCCCTGATACCCAGGAAAATATCAGGCGCATAAATATTTTCCTGGGCGATCAGCAGACAGCTGCTGTTGTGCGGGGTAAGTTAGCAAAAAATAAACTGGTGAGGGAGGCATAAGCGATGATTGCAGAGATGAAACAAATATCGATGGTTGTTCAGACCAAAGATAAAGAGACAACTCTTGATGCGCTGGCCGAACTTGGTCTTGTTCACCTTGAAGACTTTCAGTACTCTTCATCAGAAGTCGATGAGGCCCTTGCCAGGAAAAACCGGGCTGAAGATGCATACTATTTTTTACTCTCATTTAAAAGCAAAGAGGACCTGTCTCCTCCTGCTTTAGAACCCTCAGAGGCGGTAGAGGAAGCGCTTCAGCTAAAGGAAGATCTGCTAACTGCCAAGGAACAGACAGAGGCATTAGAAAAACAGATTGGCGGGTTGGAAAGCTGGGGAGATTTCGATCCCGCAGATTTCGAGTTTCTTGCTAACAAGGGTTACTACCTGAGAATTTACATCGCTCCCGGCGGTAAAGCAGAGGATCTCGATGAGCTCAAGGGAGACGTGGTGGTTTTACGGGAGGACAAAAATGAGCTGGCATTTGCCCACCTTACCCGGGAACCTGTGAAACTGGACGATTATGAAGAGCTTAAACTTCCTCCGAAAAGTCTCAGCGCAATGCAGGCAGAAAAGGATAACATAGAAACAAAGATTGCAGAACTTAATGATAAAGCACAGCACTACTGTGCTCTTGCCCCGTCTCTGAGTGCTCACCTTGAAGAACTGGATTCCAACCTGCAGTACTGGATTGCCAAGGCAAATACGGTAGATGAAGGAAACCTAACAGCCATAGTTGGATATGTTCCCACTGCAGAGATTGAGCCTCTCCAAAATTGGGCCCGTCAGAATTCTGTCGCTTTAGCCATAACAGAACCTGAATCAATCGAATCCGTACCAACGCAGATCCGTAATCCCAGGTGGTTGCAGATTGTTGAACCCGTATTCAAGTTCATGGGTACAGTTCCCGGTTACAATGAGCTGAATATCAGCCTGGTATTTCTTTGCTTTTTCAGTGTGTTTTTCGCCACGATTATCGGGGATGCCGCCTATGGTTGCGTTTTTTTCCTGGCGGGACTTGGCCTGATATTTTACTATAGCAAATCAAAAAAAGAGAAACCTCCCCTGGCTGCGGTGCTTTTTACCGTTCTTGGTTTGACCACGATCATCTGGGGCAGCATCACCGGTTCCTGGTTCGGCAGCCCTGAACTGATCGAAGGCACTTTCCTGGAGAGCCTTGTAATCAGCCAGCTAACGGAGGGTTTTAGGTTTTATACACCCGCCGGTGAATTTTATAAGGTTTTGAGCAGCCAGGATGTTATTACGCTTTTGTGTTTTATCATCGCAATATTTCACCTTACTATTGCGCAGGTTTGGAATTTTCTGCTTGCGCTGGCCCAACGCTCTTTGCAGGCTCTGGGCCAGGTAGGGTGGATGCTAATTAACTTTGGTCTCTTTTACCTTGTGCTAGATATGGTGGGGAGATTCGACCTCGACCAGGCTTTGGGGACGGGAGATCTTATTGCAAGCCTGAGTTTAAATATAATTATTGCCGGTTTCGTATTGATTGTTCTCTTTGGTTCGCAAAGACGAAGCGGCAACTTTTTTAAAGGGCTGCTTAATGGTCTTGGAGATCTGCCGAGTACACTACTGGGATCCATATCGGCCTTCGGCGACATTATTTCATATATAAGGCTTTTTGCCATGGGGTTGGCGGGTGCCGAGATAGCAAGAGCATTTAACAATATGGCCGGAGACCTTTTATCCGGCTACACGTTCATTTTTGGGGTGCTGATCCTTTTGGTCGGGCATACTTTCAACTTTGTTCTCTGCAGCCTGGGAGTACTGGTGCACGGAATTCGTTTGAAAATGTTGGAGTTCTCCGGCCGGCTGGGCATCCAGTGGTCTGGCCATGAATATGATCCATTCAGATTTCGTAGAGATGCGGCCTAACCGCAAATCATCTCTACTATAGTGTGATGGTTGGAACTTGTTTCTATTATAGTATCGGGATAATTTACCGAAATAAACTGCATTATTGAAAAGGAGCCTGATAAAATGGTTGAGTATGGATTAATGGGTATCAGTGCAGCGCTTGCTATCGCTGCTGTTGGTTCTGCACTTGGTATCGGTGCGTGCGGGCAGGCCGTTATTGGTGCGTGGAAAAAGGCATTCATGGAGAATAAGCCTGCTTCGTTTATGTTGCTGGCTTTTACTGGTTTTCCGCTTTCCCAAACTTTTTACGGTCTAATTCTGATGAATAGCATCGTTGCATCGGTTGATCTCTTAGAAAGTGGTGTAATTCTGGGTATCGGTATTTTTGGTGGTCTGGCGATGGGTACATCTGCCTACTTCCAGGGTGTTGCCGGTGCTGGCGCAGTCGATGCTTTTGCAGAGACAGGCAAGGGCTTTACCAACTATGTTCTGGTGCTTGGTATTATTGAATCCGTTGCCCTGTTGACCATGGTGTTTCTGATGACGATGATTAACACCATGGCAGTGTAATCTCTGCAGCATTTATCTTATATAAAGTCAGATTAATCAT
>PXFD01000053.1 GCA_003564505.1 Syntrophomonadaceae bacterium | reverse complement strand
TATCCAGGCAGCTGAATTCTCAACACAAGTATAAAGCGGTAGTTTTAGAGCAGCTCGCCCATAACTTATTGCTGAGAAAAAAGTAATATGCATTGAGTAATAATTATAATACCCGCATAGGAGGGTGGATTGATGCCGGATCGAGTTATTTCTAAGTCTGTTATTAAGCGATTACCAATTTACTTGCGTATACTGGATCAGCTGATCCAACGTAAAGTAGATATGGTTTCATCAAAAGAACTGAGCTACGAGTCAGGATTTACTGCTGAACAAATCCGAAAAGATCTGGCTTATTTTGGTGCATTTGGCACACGCGGGGCCGGCTATAACACTGCATATCTCAGGGAAAAAATTATTAAGATTATTGGTCTGGATAAAAAAATTGAAACGGTAGTTTTTGGAGCCGGTAATCTTGGTACGGCGCTAACCCGTTATAACTCGACAAAAAACCCCTACGTTAACGTGATTGCTGTGTTTGATCGAGATCCCCGCCTGGTTGGGAAGAATATTGATAATATAGATATTTACCCTTTAGAAGATGCTCCCCACTTTATAGAAAAGCATGGCATCAGGGTAGCGGTTATCTCAGTTCCGGGTTCAGCAGCCCAGGAGGTAACAGACCTGGCAATCAAACATGGTGTAATTGCAATCTTGAACTTTGCTCCGGTAAAACTAAATTATCCTGAACATGTTCAGGTCCAAAATGCAGATTTAACCCTGGAATTGCAAAGCTTGATTTATTACAGCTCTGCTGAAGAGGAACGCCTGGAAAGGTTAAGGAAAGAGACAAAGGGAAGTAAATCACCAAAATCTTTTACACTCGAGTAATTTATTAATAATAGTAATAAAATATTTTTACCTGTAAGGCTATGATTGTATTGACTTTTAGTAACAGCTTTTGTATACTTATCATTGCACATGGAGCTGTGGTGTAGATGGTTAACATATCGGCCTGTCAAGCCGAAGATCGCGGGTTCGAGTCCCGTCAGCTCCGCCAAAATGGCCGAGATAGCTCAGTCGGTAGAGCAGCGGACTGAAAATCCGCGTGTCGGCAGTTCAATTCTGCCTCTCGGCACCAGTTTTGCGGAAGTAGCTCAGCGGTAGAGCATCGCCTTGCCAAGGCGAGGGTCGCGGGTTCAATTCCCGTCTTCCGCTCCATTTATTTGGCGACATAGCCAAGTGGTAAGGCAGAGGACTGCAAATCCTTTATCCCCGGTTCGAATCCGGGTGTCGCCTCCACCTTTCGCCGGAGTGGCGGAACTGGCAGACGCAAGGGACTTAAAATCCCTCGGTTATAACATAACCGTCCCGGTTCGATTCCGGGCTCCGGCACCAGTTAAAATAACTTAGATATTATTAATTTAAAAACCACCGCAATGGTGGTTTTTTCCGTAAAATATTTAAAGAAAGAATCCTTCATTAAATTATTTGCGCCATCTTCTCCCTGGTCTTCTTTTTACCATATTCTGTTGGATCAGAATTACTACTCCAGCTGCCAGGACGATATCACCAATACTAAGCAGCCTGTTGTGGTCGTAGGGCACAGCAATGCGGTCTCCAAGCTGCTCAAGGCGGGTATCTTCATCGATGGCTGCATGAAAAGGGCTCTTCTCCCCGGAAGCCAATTCTTCCAAAACATAGGAAGGTAAATTGGTGCTATCGACAGGCATCATGCCCTCATTTGCAGAAATAACCAGTGTATTAAGCAGTATACCGAGTCCGATAATGACGAACCCCGGTTGGCTGCCTTGAATGAAAAAAAACATGACTAGCAGTATGAAGGATAATATATAAAGAGAAGAATAAAAAACGTTCAGATACTGAAAAGAAATTGTAAAATCAACCCAGATTGCTGCCTGGATAAGGACAGCAACCAATATCAGGGGCCAACCTTTCAAGTTTATACGGCTTAAATGCTTCAATCTTCCTTTCCGAAGCCATCCGATTATAACGCCCAGAATTATCGCTTCCCAGAGCAAATAATTTCCTCCACAAGAAAATCATAATCTGTAGTTACTAAATAATTTTTAGGCCCGGTTGAATACGTTTTGGGCCATGCTTTCCACAGTATTTACATTTTCCTTTTCATCAAGAGCCAGTTTCGGATAGACACGGTCGAATGCTTTTACTATCCTGGGATCAAATTGTGAACCCGAACAGCAATGCAGTTCCTGAAGAGCATCTTTCGGTTTCATTGCTTTTCGATATGGGCGATTGGTTGTCATCGCATCGAAAGCATCTGCTACGGCAAGAATCCGGGCTCCTTCAGGAATTTCATCTCCCTTTAGATATTCTGGATAACCTCGACCATCCCAGCGTTCATGGTGATGTTTAATAATATCCGAACCCTGTGCAAAAAATTTAACGTCTTTTATGATTTCTGCGCCGGCTCGGCTGTGTTGTTTCATAATATCATACTCTTCTTTGGTTAAACCCGTGTCTTTTTTCAAGATATGTTCAGGTACAGTAACCTTTCCCACATCGTGTATCATGGAGATATAGTGTAAAAATTCGACTTTGTCTTCAGGCCACTTTAATTCTCGTGCTAAGAGGATAACATAGTCAGCAACTCTTGATGAATGCCCCTTCGTGTAAGGGTCTTTTGCATCGATAGCAAGGGAAAGGCTTTTTATTGTATCCAGGAAAGCTTCACGCATGTCTATATAAGACTGAAATGAATGCCTGGCTATTATGAGCGGCAGCAAAAATAGTACCAGGCCCCAGAACCCGATATTAATATAAATAACCGCAATCAGTGCTCCAAGCGGCGCCATGCTTACAAAGGTTGGTGTTGCCCACTTTAAGTTGATCAGCCAAATTGTATAAGGGTTTTCTTGTTTGGTAAAGGCTAAAATTAAAGTAACCAGGGTGGTGTTTAGTAAAAAAATT
>PXFD01000170.1 GCA_003564505.1 Syntrophomonadaceae bacterium | reverse complement strand
CATCCCACGGAAGCGGCGGCTGTAGGCGCCTTAGCTTCAATTATTCTTGCGGCAGCATATAAGAAGTTAAACTTTACCAACATAAGAGAAGCGGTTTTTAAAACAGTTAAAACCAGCTGTATGATTTACATGGTTCTAATTGGAGCAGGATTTTTTACCGGTGTATTTATGCGCATTGGCGGCGGAAGGGTTGTTACAGAGTTTGTAACCGGCCTGCCCCTGCCAGACTGGGGCCTGCTTCTTGTCATGTGGATAATTATTTTCATCCTGGGTATGTTTATTGACTGGATCGGTGTGGTTATGATTGCAGTGCCGCTCTTTACACCTATTGCTGCCGAGCTTGGTTTCCCGCCAATATGGTTTGCAATGATGTGTATTGTTTTAATGCAGACTTCTTTCCTAACTCCACCTTTTGCATACGCCATATTCTATGTTAAAGGGATTGCACCGCCGGAAATTAAGACCTGGGATATCTACAGGGGAGTGGCGCCTTTTGTGTTGATAGTATTTATAACCCTGTTCCTGATGGCGGTATTTCCTGATATTATCATGCTCGTTCCTCGCCTGACCGGTCTTGTTTATTAGGGGGCGAATGTTCGGAAAGAGATGTTGAAGAGAATATTTTATCAAGGGGTAATTGAGTGAAACTGCTTTACCTTTGGAGGTGTACAAAAATATGAGCAAACATAATACTGACTACCATGTAAGCGGAGACCAGGAGGTGGTATACAAAAAAGTTGGTAAACGAAGGCTTTTTTCCAATCCTGATGCAGATGAGGCAAGGGAACATTTTAAAACACAGTCGAGACGCATGGTTGATAAAACCACTACTGTTAAAGATGCAGTTGCAAACCTGATTAGCGATGGCGATTATTTTTCAGCAGGCGGGTTTGGCAGCAACCGTATTCCGGCTGCTGTTTTACATGAAATAGTACGGCAGAAAAAGAAAAATCTTGGCTTTGCCGGCCATACTTCGACCCATGATATGCAGATCCTGGTAGCAGGCAAATGTATAGACCGCTGTGATGCTGCCTATGTGGTTGGTCTTGAAGCTCGCGGTTTATCGAAAAATGCAAGGAAAAGCTTTGAAAACGGAGATATTGAGGCAACAGAGTGGAGTAATGCCACCCTGGCCTGGCGTTATAAAGCTGCTGCGATGGGTCTTTCGTATTTACCTGCCCGCAGCATACTGGGTACGGATACTATGAAGTACAGCGCTGCAATGGAAGTGCCCTGTCCCTTTACAGGGAAACCTTACGTTGCTGTGCCCGCACTGTACCCTGATGTTGCGGCAATTCATGTGCATTGCAGTGATATCTACGGCAACTGTCAGATTAAGGGCATATCGATCTCTGACCTGGATTTAGCAAGAGCAGCAAAAAAGCTGATTATAACAACAGAGCGTATTATCCATAATGATGAAATTAGAAGAGAACCTCACCTGACAGTTATTCCATACTATGAAGTTGATGCTGTAATTGAAGTTCCCTACGGGGCCTATCCTTCCAACATGGCTTATGAGTACTTTACGGATGAAGACCACATCAAAGAATGGCTTGATACTGAAAAAGACGAGAAAGCCTTCAAGGAGTTTCTTGATAAGAATATCTATAACTGTAAAAACCACTGGGAATACCTTGAGGTTAATGGTGGATTGGAAAAAATCAATGAGTTGAGAATTCAGGAGAATTTGAGTGATAAAGTTTAACTATCAGGTATATGCCCAGGTATATACCCGGTTAAGGAGTGAAGCTTATGAGTAACTATAATGGCATGGAGTTAATGATTTGTCTTGCCTCCAGGTATCTTGAAGATGATGGATCAGTGGTTGTCGGTACAGGCGCCCCTTGTGCGGCAGCCATGCTGGCACAGAGGACAAGGGCGCCTAAACTGATGGTTATGTTTGAAGCAGGTGGAATCGGTCCCCGGTTACCATCAATGCCTATTTCAGTGGGTGACTCACGTACTTACTACAAGGGTCTTCTAACAACGAGTATGCCCGAAATTATGGAAGCCTGTCAGAAAGGTATGGTTGACTATACATTCCTGGGCGGAGCGCAAATAGATATGTATGGCAATATCAACTCTACTATCATCGGGGATTATGATCATCCCAAGGTGCGCTTTCCGGGCAGCGGTGGTGCTAACGACCTGGCTTCCCTTTGCATTAAAACAATGATGATAACACCGCAGGATAAAAACCGCTTTACCAATGATATCGAGTTTATAACATCACCCGGCTATCTGACCGGTAAAGGGGCGCGCGAAGCTGCCGGATTACCGCCGGGAGGCGGGCCTTACAAGATCATTACAAATCTTGCCGTATTGGGGTTTGATGAAGAAACCTGTAGGATGAGGGTTGAGATGATTCACCCTGGTGTAACCCGTGAGCAAATTATTGAAAATACCGGGTTTGAGCTGCTGTGGGCCCCTGAAGTTTTGGAAAGCGAACCGCCATCAGATGAAGAGCTGGAGATATTAAGAAAAGACGTTGATCCCCGCCGCTTAATTATCGGCAGAGGGTAGTAAATAATGGTGAGCAACAATCATTATAATGATTAAGGTGCAAAGGAGGAATGGATTTGTTAGAAAACAAAGTTACAGTAATTACCGGGGCGGCCAGTGGTATTGGCCTTGCCACAGCCGAAGTTTTTGCGGAAGACGGTGCAAAAGTGGTTATGGCTGATGTGGCCGGAGATAAATTAGAAAAAGAAGCTGGGAGACTGGGACAGGATTACATAATAACTGATTTAAGCACGCAGGAAGACTGCCGGAAGCTGGCCGATTTTGCCCTGGACAAATATAAAAAAGTTGATGTTTTAATAAACATAGCCGGAATTCAAACGGTGTCACCAATTGAAGACTTTCCGGAGGATAAATGGCGCTTTATGAT
>PXFD01000173.1 GCA_003564505.1 Syntrophomonadaceae bacterium | reverse complement strand
TATGCGGCACAACTAAAACATGAACCGGAGCAGCCGGATTGATATCTTTAAAGGCCACTACTTTTTCATCTTCATACACTATATCTGCATCAAGCTCCCGGTTAATAATTTTACAAAAAATGCAATCTGCAGACATTCGAATTCCTCCTGACCGGTATTATAACACAGCGCGTTAAAGCAATCAAAATATAGTTGCCGTGCCCTTAAAAACCTTACTTCGATAAAAGATCTCTTTTTACCTTTTTAGAGGAAAAATTTTTATAGTTTTTCTGCTACATTAAGCAAGCTTTGATGTTGCAGTTAATTTAAATACATAATCGCATTATGGCGTCATTTTTACAGAGCAGCAGCTATCCGCTATAATAAATAAGAACGAGTTACTACCCGGCAGGAGTGAACCAGGTTGGAAATTGAAATAGCTGAAGCTTTAGACCGTTCAGATTTAACCTTCATTGATGTACGATCACCGGAAGAATACCGGAAAGCTTCTATTCCCGGCTCAATAAACATCCCACTCTTTGATAATCGGGAGCACCACCAGTTAGGCCTTATTTACCATAATGTAGGCGAAAAAGAAGCCCGCCTGGTTGCCCTGGAGATGGTAGGACCCAAACTACCTATGCTGGTAAATAAAGTCCTGGAAGCAGCCGGTCCAAAAACTCCGCTTTTATACTGTTACCGGGGTGGTATGCGCAGCCTGAGCCTCTATGAAGTACTCAGACTCACGGGTTTTAATGTGTTTAGACTAAAAAAAGGCTATAAAGCTTACCGGAAATATATTAGTCAAAAACTTGGCAATTACAGTCTGGATAGTAGATTATATGTCTTACACGGCCTGACAGGGGTGGGTAAAACTGCGATCCTGAAAAAACTGGAACAAAAAGGCTGCCCGGTTATTGATCTCGAAGAGCTGGCCGGACACCGCGGTTCAGTTTTCGGTACTGTCGGTGATGTAAATGAGCGTTCCCAGAAAGATTTTGATGCACTTCTGCTGAATCAGCTGGAAATCTTAAAAAGTGAAAAGTTAATTTTTATTGAAGGAGAAGGCCGTCGTATCGGCAACATTTACCTGCCTGTTTTTTTGGGTAAAGCTATGGACAACGGTTTTCAAATTCTGCTTACTGCTTCCCTCGAAAAAAGGGTAGAACGTATCCTGCAAACTTATATCCCGGAGTCAGTCCCTGACTGGTTGAATATACAGCTTGAAACAGCAATTAGTTCTTTAAGAAACCGGCTTGGCGGGAAAAAAACGGATTTACTGCTGGGCATGCTAAAACAGGAGCAATATCGTACTGTTGCAGAAATGCTCTGCACAGATTACTACGACCTTTTCTATAAAGATTCAAAACCTGAAAGCGCTCAATTTGACGCTGTTATTGACGCTGAAGACCTGGATCAGGCAGCTGCAGAAGTTGCAGAATATTACAAAATCGCATCTCATCGAATCATAAAGCCCCAACTTCCGAACTAAAGGCATTGCATAAAAGGGGCAACTAGTTTTATAATTTATTAAACATACTAACAGGGGGTGTTATCTTAATGAATCCTTATGATGCTGCTCATAATCTGGCCAAAGCCCTGCGTGAATCCTCAGAATTCAAAGAGATGAAGGATGCGCAGGCTGCAGTAAAGGCAGATCCTTCAGCCAAGGAGATGCTGCTGGATTTTCGCAAGGAACAATTTAATATGCACAAACAGCAGCTTTCCGGAGTAGAGGTATCACAGGAACAAAAAGATAAGCTTGAAAAACTTTATGAAGTGGTCAACATGAATACTTTGCTTAAAAACCTTTTAACCGCAGAATACAAAGTATCTGTACTGCTTGAAGATATCCAGAAAATAATCAACGAAGCAAACAAGGAGATTTATGACCAGGAGTTAATCGGCAATATTGAAGATTACTTTGGTGGTCAAGAACAGGAATATGAGCAGTAACAACAACTATAAAGCCTTACTGATCGATCTTGATGGTACTCTGCTCGATCTGGATATTCAACAATTTATTGATGCTTATATTGATGCCCTTTCGGATAGATTTACCAAGCACCTGGACAAAAAAGATTTCTCCGAACAACTCTTCGGCGCAATCTCGGTGATGGTCAAAAACGATGATCCAGGCAAGAGCAATGAGGAAGTATTTTATGAAGATTTTTGCCTGCGGATCGGATTAAGCGAAAAAGAAATAAAACCGGTGGCAAAAGATTTCTATGATAACGATTTTCCACGGTTAAGCTGTTGGGCCAGGGCACATCCACAGGCGAGTGCTGTTATCAAGGCAGCAAAAGACAGAAACTTAACTTTAGTGCTTGCCACCAACCCGATTTTCCCCGCTGCGGCAATCCTGGAAAGACTTTCCTGGAGCGGTTTCTCAGAAAAAGACTTTACACTTATCACAACCATGGAGAACATGCACTTCTGTAAACCCAGGACAGAATACTACTCGGAAATTGCAGATATTATTAACTGTCCGCCTGAACTTTGCCTTATGGCGGGAAATGATACCCTGGAAGATCTAATTGCTGCAACAGCTGGGATGGATACATACCTTGTGGATGATTTTATACTAGAGCGTGATGGAATAGAACCGGCTTATGACTATCGAGGCAGTCTCAAAGAGCTGGCCGCTTTCCTTGCCGATCCTGGATAAATTTTAGGCTTAGTGATTACGGTATTTTAATAATTACCCTGTCGAGCGCTTTCTCCTGATAGGAACTGCCCTTAAGCAGTCACCATCTTCCTGCTCCAGGCGGGCATCAATTTCCCTGCCCTTCCAGTGCAAGCCCTTGATATCAGCATCTACTTTTACTCTCAGGTAATGAGGGGTAAACCCTTCCCCGTAACTGTACGGTACAACTTTTTCAACTAAAACAGACTGGATCGTGCCGATGAAGCGCTGTCTGTACTCAGAAGCCATTTTTTCGCCGAGTTTAATCATTTCCCTGCTGCGGACATCCTTGACCTGGTTTGGCAGGTGATCACTAAAACCGGCAGCTGCCGTGCCCGGGCGTGATGAATACTTAAATACGTGCAGGCGGCTAAAACCAATCTCTTCAATTAGTTTCATGCTGCGCCGGTGATGCCTGTCTGTTTCGCCGGGAAAACCGACTATAACGTCACTGCTCAACGACAAGCCTGGTATTTCCTGCTTAAGCCATTTCGCCAGGTAAAGATATTCAATCGGCTCGTAGGGCCTGTTCATAATCCTCAGGATTTCTCCATCACCACTTTGCAGTGGAATGTGCAGGTGGGGGCAGATCACAGGGGAAGCAGCAATCGTTTCTACCAGGGCAGAATTTATATCAGACGGTTCGAGGGAACTGAGACGCAGGCGCCTCAAACCCGGCACACCCTCCATAGCATTTAACAGCTCCGCCAGTGATGAATCTTCAAGATCCTCACCATACATACCGAGGTGCACTCCAGTCAGAACCACTTCTCTGCAACCTGAAGCAGTCAGTGCTTCCACCCTTTTTAAAACTTCAGAGGGAGGCATACTGCGCAGCGGGCCTCTGACACTGGGGACGATACAATAGCTGCAGCTTTGATTACAACCTTCCTGGACCTTCAGAAAACCCCTGGTTCTACCTCTCCGTCCAGCCGGTGGCAGCAGTTCAAAATTAGAACCGGTTTGATGCGGTTTAACCAGGTCAACCAATTCGCCCCGTTTAATTGATTCAACCAGGGCTGGGAAGCTTTCACGCTCCCGGTTGCCAATAATTAAATCTGGCTGTTCCTCTATTTTTTTTATTTCTTCAGGTGAACCCTGGGCATAACAACCGGTTACAGCAATAATTGCTTCAGGTGCCCTGCGCCGAGCCTGGCGTATTGCCTTCCTTGACTTATGATCACTGTGCCCGGTTACAGTACAGGTATTGATGATATAAAGATCGGCCTCTTCAGCAAAATCAACAATTCTGTAACCTGACTGTTCAAAAAGTTCCTGCAATGATTCAGTTTCACAAAAATTTACCTTGCAGCCAAGCGTATAAAACGCTGCTTTCTTTTTCAAGTATTAACACCTTCCCCGGCAAGATCGCCCCAGGCAGACTGAACCAGTGCGATAGCCGCCGCAGCAGCTGTCTCGGTTCGTAAAATTCGCGGGCCCAGATGAACTGCTTTAGCTCCTGCCTCTTGTAATGCTTCTATCTCAAACTTTTCGAAACCTCCCTCAGGTCCGACAAAGAGAAAAACAGCTTTGCCTGTTGGGCATGACTGTTTTAGTAAATTGGTCAAAGAAGCCTTTTTTTCCTTTTCCCAGGGCACAAAGGCCATAGCATTCTCAATCCTGGGTAGAATATGATTAAAAGAAGAAACCGGCTCTACACCAGGCAGATAAGCCCGGCGGCACTGAGCCGCCGCTGAACGAACTTTACTGCGCCATCGTTCAATTTTTTTCTGATCCTGTTTTTCATTTCTCTGCGGTATACTTCTCTCTGATTTAAAAGGCACAATTCTGTTTATACCCAGCTCAACTGCCTGTCTGATTATTAAATCCATCTTGTCGCCCTTGGCCAGGGATTGAAAGAGGGTTATATTCAAAGGTGATTCTGAACCCGGAAGTTTGCTGCCCAATTTGACTAAGATTTCTGAAGGTGTAGCAATAATAACCTCTCCCTCTATGGCCAGGCCTAAACCATCGGCAATAACCAAGTTGTCGCCCGATTTTAAGCGCAGCACCTTCAATGCATGGTTTATATCCCGGGAAGCCAGATTTACTTCTGCACCGGAAACTAATGATTCTCCTTCCAAAAAAAAATAATGCATAAGCTATCTTAAACCCCCGATGGGATTAACTTCCACTGAAAGCATTTTTAACCTTATCAAAAAAGCCCCTGTTCTCTACTCCTACTTCTTCACCACTGAGGTGAGCCAATTCAGCCAGGAGCTCTTTTTGGCGCTGATTAAGTCGTTTCGGGACTGTAACCTTAATTTTAACCTGCAAATCACCTTTACCAGAACCGCGCAGATGGGGCATCCCATGGCCCTTCAAACGGAATGTAGTACCATGCTGAGTTCCTTCAGGCACTGTTAGTTCTGCAGACCCATCCAGGGTTGGCACTTCCAGTTCAACACCCAGGGCTGCCTGGCTGATGCTGATAGGCTGCTCCATGATCAGGTTACTGCCCTGGCGCTTAAACTTCTTGTGCGGCCTAACTCTGACCACAACATAAAGATCACCTGGAGGACCGCCACGTATTCCGGCTTCACCTCCTCCGCTTACCCTTAACCTTGAGCCGTCTTCAATACCGGCAGGAATTTTAATATCTATTTTTCTTTCCCTGACAATGCGCCCCTGGGCACTGCAGGCCGGGCAGGGTTCCCTGACAATTGTTCCCTCGCCACGGCAATCGCTGCAGGCCTGCATGCTCACAAATCTGCCGAATGGAGTGCTGCGGGCAAACTGCTGCTGCCCGCTGCCTCCACAGGTTGAGCAAGTCTCAGGGTTTGTTCCCGCCTTGGCCCTGCTGCCGTTACATTCGGGACAGTTTTCAGTCCGGGGAATATTAATTGTCTTTTCTCCACCGCTGTAAGCTTCTTCGAGGGTGATATCCAGATCATAGCGGAGATGGTTTCCCTGTTCAGGGCCGGGCGGTCTACGTCTTGCTCCACCACCCATTCCTCCGAAAAACTGCTCGAAAATCTCATCAATTCCACCACCGAAACCAAATCCACCAAAACCGGAACCGCTAAAGCCCTGTTGACCCGCTGCACCAGCATCAAATCCGGCCTGATGCCCGAAGCGGTCATATTGCTCACGCTTCTGGGAGTCGCTCAATACATCATAGGCTTCCTTGATTTCCTTAAACTTCTTTTCGCTTTCACCATCATCTTTATTAAAATCAGGATGGTATTGCTTGGCAAGACGGCGATATGCTTTTTTAATCTCTTCAGAAGAAGCGCTGCGTTCTACTCCCAGCACTTCATAATAATCTCTTTTACTCATATCCAGGTATCATCCCTCACTAAAGCTTTTAATTATTATTAACTTTCTTTGCTGCTATCTTCACCTTCAGCTTCGCCGGTGTCCTCTTCCTGAACATCATAGTCGGCATCCACCACATTTTCATCTTCTGTGCTTTCCGGACCGGTTTCAGCTTCAGCTCCGGCTGCCTGATCTTCCTGGGCTTTAGCCTGCTCATAAAGCTTGGAAGACATTTCATGCATGTAACCATTCATTTTTTCTTTAGCCTGCTTTATTTGCTCCAGGTCTTCACCCTGGGAAGCCTGCCGCAGCTCTTCAATGGCCTTGTTTATTTCTTCCTGCTTTTCCGGCTCTACCTGCTCACCCAGATCCTTTAATGATTTCTCGGCACTGTAAGCAAGACTGTCTGCCTGGTTACGCGCCTCGGCCAGCTCCCGGCGCTTTTTGTCTTCTTCAGCATGTTTTTCAGCTTCATTGACCATCTCATCGATCTGATCTTTCTCGAGTCCGCCTGAAGCAGTGATAGTAATGCTTTGTTCACGGTTGGTACCCAGATCTTTAGCCGACACATTGACTATACCGTTGGCATCAATATTAAAACTGACTTCAACTTGCGGAACTCCTCTTGGAGCAGGGGGAATACCATCGAGCATAAAGCGTCCCAAAGTTTTATTATCTGCCGCCATCGCTCTTTCTCCCTGGAGAACATGGATTTCCACACTGCTTTGATTATCCGTCGCTGTCGAGAATATTTGCTTCTTCTCTGTTGGGATAGTGGTATTGCGTTCAATGATTTTTGTGTATACTCCACCGAGTGTTTCTATGCCGAGTGAAAGAGGCGTTACGTCAAGCAGCAGAACATCCTTTGCTTCCCCGCCAAGGACGGCAGCCTGATAGGCAGCTCCCATGGCCACTACTTCATCGGGGTTAACTCCTTTATGCGGATCCTGCCCCAAGAGCTTGCGGATTGCTTCCTGTACGGCAGGTATACGCGTCGACCCGCCAACCAGGATGATCCGGTCAATTTCATCTGATTTTAATTCGGCATCTTTTAGAGCCTGCCTGGTCGGCCCCATTGTTTTTTCAACCAGGTCTGTTGTAAGTTCATCAAATTTAGCCCTGGTTAAAGGAACATTGAGGTGCTTCGGCCCATCCTGTGTAGCTGTAATAAAAGGCAGATTTATATCGGTAGATGTAACCGAAGATAGCTCTACCTTGGCTTTTTCAGCAGCTTCAATTAACCTTTGCAGGGCCATACGATCATTCCGTAGATCAATGCCCTGATCTTTTTTGAATTCATCAGCCACATAATCAACAATGCGCTGGTCGAAATCATCGCCACCCAGGCGATTATTTCCACTGGTAGCTTTAACTTCCACAACATCATCACCGAGCTCAAGAACAGACACATCAAAGGTTCCTCCACCCAGGTCAAAAACCAGGATTTTTTGATCGCCCTTTTTATCCAATCCATAAGCCAGCGCAGCTGCTGTCGGTTCATTAATAATGCGCAGCACTTCCAGTCCGGCAATAGTTCCGGCATCCTTGGTAGCCTGACGCTGACTGTCAGTAAAGTAAGCCGGCACGGTAATTACCGCCTGGGTAATCTTCTCACCTAAATAATTTTCTGCATCGGTTTTTAACTTTTGCAGGGTCATTGCCGATATTTCCTGCGGAGTGTAATCCTTATCATCAATTTTCGTCTTATGATCGGTGCCCATCTCCCTCTTTATAGAGGTAATGGTCCGGTCAGGATTGGTAATAGACTGGCGCTTTGCCACCTGCCCTACCAGACGTTCACCTTCCTTTGTAAATGCCACTACTGAAGGTGTTGTCCTGCTGCCTTCGGCATTAGCAATAATTTCCGGTTCGCTGCCAATTACAGCAGCAATTACTGAATTTGTTGTTCCCAGGTCAATTCCTACTACTTTTCCCATTTTCATTTGCCTCCTAAACTATTCTTTACTTTATTATTAAGCTTTCTAATTCCCACAAACTTTCACCATCGACGGGCGCAGAACCCTGTCACGATGGCGGTATCCTTTTTGCAATTCTTCCAGAACAGTGCCCGGTTCTTCTTCACTATCTTCCTGCATTACTGCATGATGATAGTTGGGATCAAACTGGCAGCCTTCTGCTTCAATTTCACATACTCCTTCCTGCTCCATGATCTGAAGCAGCTGTTTGTAAATCATCTCAATACCTTCAACATGTCCGGCAGGAACAGATTGATCAGCTTTTGCTGATTCAAGTGCCCTTTCCAGGTTATCGATCACCGGAAGCAGGCGGCAGAGAAACTGGTGTAAAGCATACTCTCTTGCTTCTGACTGCTCCTTTTTGCCAATACGACGCAGGTTATCAATGTCCGCCTGCTTACGCTTAATCTGATCCAGGAGTTCTTCTTTTTCCTGCTGCCAGTTTTCAACATCCTGTTCTAACTGGTCCTGCTTGTCAACTGTTTCTTCATTTTCCTCTGTTTCTTCAACTTCTTCCATAAAATTTTCAACCTCATCTTGATTTGCTCCGGCATTAGCTTTGCCATTTTTTTCAGATTTCATTTTTTCAACTTTTTCTTTGTTTCTTTCACTTTTTTTGAACATAAAAACTTCACCTGCTTAATTACAGTATTTAACCAAACCCTAGAGTATTTAATCAAACCTTAGGAACTAAGACTATGATTTAAATGATCTACCAGGCGGCGCATAACCGTGATCACCCGGCTGTAGTCCATCCTCGTTGGGCCAAGGACACCGACTGTACCTAAGGTTTTATCATGTATTTTATATGTTCCGGTAATCAAGGTGCACTCTTTAATATCTTCATGCTCGTTCTCGGCACCAATCCTGACTACAATATCATCTTCACTTTCACTGGAGGTATCTTCCAGAATCTTGAACAACAGCGGTTCCTGCTCAAATAAGTTAAGCATTCGCCTGATTTTATCAACATCCTTAAACTCGGGCTGGTTTAGAATATTCGTTGTTCCCCCTAAAAAAACCCTAATCTGCTTTTCTTCTTTAAGACTTTCTTCCAGTAAAATAAAAGCCTGCTCAAGGATTTCCAGGCGCCTGAAAAGATCTCGCTTTAATTCATTAATCAGCGAAGTTGTAACCTGATCAATAGTTAAGCCGTAAAGCTTTTGGTTAAGATAGGAAACAACCTGTTGAAGTTCTGTCTGGGTGAGCTGCTGCTGCATATCAATAACTTTGTTTTTAATAAATCCTGTATCTGTTATCAATACCACCAGGCTTCTTTTTTCATCCAGGGGCAAAATTCTCAGCTGGTGGAAAGCACTTTTCTTAAATTGAGGCCCCATTATTAAAGAAGTCTGGCTTGTTGCGGAAGATAAAACCCTCGCTGAATTGTTTATTATTTGTTCAATCTCCCGTATTTTTTCAGCACTTAATGAACTGCTTAATACCAGATCTTCGTCAGCGCTGAGATCATTAAGATCCATCAGGTTATCAACATAATAACGATACCCGAGCTGTGTTGGAATACGACCGGCGGATGTATGCGGTTGTACAAGATAACCCAGCTCTTCAAGATCGGCCATTTCGTTACGAATTGTAGCAGAACTTAAGCCCATTTTATGAGAGCGGGATACTGTTCTCGACCCAACAGGCTCTGCAGTTTTTACATAATTTATAACCACTGCCCTGAGTATTTGCTGTTTTCTTTCATTTAATGGCGATGCCATATTCAATCCCCCGTTTCTCAAACTTTAGCACTCTGGGCATCAGAGTGCTAAAGCTACTAAAAAAATATCATTCTTCACAGGGGTTTGTCAAGTTGGATAACACAATTTGTACCAGAAAATTACCCTACCTTAGCTTATGAACCATGCTGCTTACGATAATTCTCTATAGCATTATGCAGGGCATCAGCAGCCAGGTTGGAACAGTGCAGCTTAAGGGGTGGCAGGCCGCCAAGTTGATCGGCAACATCCTTATTCGTTATTTCCATTGCTTCATCAAGAGTTTTACCCTTAACCATTTCTGTGAGCATGCTGCTGCTGGCGATGGCTGCACCACATCCATAGGTTTGAAAGCGAACATCTTCGATTATGCCATCATTAACTTTCAAATAAAGGGTCATTGTATCGCCACACTTAAAACTGCCCGTCTCTCCAACTGCGTCCGGCGCATCCATTCCACCTACATTACGGGGATTGTTGAAGTGATCTACTACTTTTTCATTGTACATGCAGTGCTCTCCTTCCGGTTATTTCGCTTTGCCCATCGGTGAAATCCGACGCAAATTCTCTACCACTGTAGGTATTTTAGACAACACATAATCTATATCACCTTCACTGCTGCCTCGGCCCAGAGTAAAACGGATCGAGCCATGCGCAGCATGATGATCTAATCCTATAGCAGATAATACATGTGAAGGCTCAAGGGAACCAGAGGAACAGGCTGAGCCACTTGAAGCCGCAATACCGTGCATATCAAGACTTAGCAGGATAGATTCACCTTCAATGTATTTAAAGCTGACATTGATATTCCCGGGCAAACGCTTTTCCCGGTGGCCATTTAGAATCACATCGTCAATTTCCAATAAGCCTTTTATCAGCTTATCTCTCAAAAATTCCAGTTTTTCTGTTTTTTCAGGGATATCTTCCACAGAAAGTTCCAGGGCCCTGACCAGCCCAATGACACCGGGAACATTTTCTGTTCCCGGGCGCAGTTTGCCCTCCTGGCCTCCTCCCTTGTACAGAGGGTTTAGTTTTACCCCTTTTCGCTTGTAAAGAGCACCGACCCCTTTCGGTCCATTGAATTTATGAGCAGAAAGTGATAATAAGTCTACCTTCATTTCATTTACATCTACAGGCAATTGACCTACTACCTGGACCGCATCAGTATGAAAAAGTAAATTATGCCGATCAGCGATCTGGCCAATTTCCGGGATTGGCTGGATGGTGCCAATTTCATTATTAGCAGCCATAATTGAAATAATAAATGTATCAGGGGTAATTGAATCTTCGACTGCCTGCGGATCAATCAATCCATCCCTGTCTACCGGAAGGTAAGTTACCCGGTAGCCATCTTTTTCAAGGTCATGACAGACATCCAAAACTGCATGGTGTTCCACACTTGAAGTAATAATATGTCCTGAAGGACCATGTTTTTTTGCCGCCCCGCGAAGAGAAATATTATTGGATTCAGTGCCTCCGGAGGTAAAGTATATTTCTTCTGCTGAAGCACCCAGGGCACGGGCCACTTTTTCTCGTGCTTCTTCAAAAGCGCTGCGCACTTCCCTCCCTTTTGCATGAACGCTGGAAGGGTTCCCGTATAGTTCTTTATAAAAAGGCAGCATAGCCTCTAAAGCTTCTTCCCTGACGGGTGTTGTTGCCCCATGATCCATATACACTTGTCTGCTTTCCATAATTCTTCCCTCCTGTCAGGATGTTTTATAAACTGGTTTGATATCAACCAGTTCTATTAATGCCACTTCATCTAGTACATCATTAATCCGATCCCTTAACTTTTCCCAGACCTGCCTGGTCAAACAGGCATCTTTACGGTCGCAACAAGCTATCGTATTTATTTCTGATAAACAGTCAACAGGGGTAATCGGCCCTTCAACTGCCCTGACAATATCGCCCACTTTTACTTCGTCCGGAGGTCGCGATAGCATGTAACCCCCCCGGGAACCCCTGGCACTTTCTACCAGGTTGGCCTTTTTTAAGTCAGGAAAAATTTGTTCCAGAAACTTAAGGGATATTTTCTCCTGTTCGGCTATTTCCCTTAGTGGCAGAGGTCCAGCTTGATAATATATGGCCAATACTGCCATCGCCCTGACACCGTATTCTACCTTTGCCGATAATTTCATTTCTTTATTATCTCCTCCGTTTAATCCCGACCAAACAACTCGGATATCATCCAAAAAAAAGAATAACACCTCGGCAGATTGATGTCAATCCATAAACACAAAAAACCGGCACTGTTTAGCCGGTTAATGAAAGATATATGTCTTCATTCTGATTATGCCTGAATAATTTATATTTTTACCACGTTAGCGGCCTGCGGCCCGCGGTTTCCTTCGACAATTTCGAATTCAACCTCCTGGCCTTCTTCAAGGGTTTTAAATCCTTCCTCCTGAATCTCTGAGTAATGCACAAAAACATCTTTTCCCTCTTCAACTTCGATGAAACCGTACCCCTTTTCAGGGTTAAACCATTTAACCTTACCTTGCATTAAACAATTACCTCCTAAAATTACCCTGTGAGCAGAGCATTAATCTAGTAAAGATTACCACGATTGATGCTTAAATGCAAGGTATTTTGTGATTTTTCAAAGGTTGACTATTTATTGCCTTCATTGCCATAAGTCTAAATAATACGGCTCATCTAACTTGATGATTTTTAGACCAAATACTTTATTAATACTTTCTATAAGTTTATGCCTGGTTCGTTAAAAGCCTCTTTTAACCTACTTTATTATCATTGATTTCTTCAAAATTAAATCAGCTGTTTTGTAGTAATGCTATAATATCATCAGGAGGTTGATCGTTTTGGCTGTTAAAGGCATAGGAGTTGATCTGGTTTCAGTGGATAGAATTACCCGGGTTTACGATAAGTTCCCGCAAAGGTTTATAGAAAGAATATTTACCAAAGAAGAAAAAGCACAATTTGAAACAAAGGGTTCGTCGATGCAAACCCTCGCTGCCCATTTTGCCGCCAAGGAAGCAGTTCTAAAAGCAATAGGCTGCGGTATTGGACCGGCTGCTATGAAAGATGTAGAAATAATTGCACCTCCCGGCAAACAGCCTGCTGCCAGGCTGCATGGACTGGCATCTGATTTAGCCGGCAGAAAAAACATCAACAATATTTTTATATCTATGAGCCATGAACAAAACATTGCCTGTGCCTTTGCAACCGCAACAGCCCAGGATTAAACTTAT
>PXFD01000071.1 GCA_003564505.1 Syntrophomonadaceae bacterium | reverse complement strand
CTTCGGTTTCGATGAAACCATACCCTTTGTCAGGATTAAACCATTTTACTTTTCCTTGCATGTAATTAATTCTCCTTCAATTTTAGAATGAATCAAAAAGCGGAATTAAATAAGTATTATTTCCGACTTCTCAATACTGATTTACACAATAGCATATTTGAAAGAATAATGCAAGCGAATTTATTGATACGGCAGGATATTCAGAGTAATTGCGGAAATCTTAAAGTAAGGTTATATATACCTTTAATTTGTCGGGAGGTTCTGCGATGAAAGAGCAACTGCAGGTTTGGTCGGAGGTAGGCCCTTTAAAAAAAGTATTATTACACAGGCCAGGGTTGGAATTAAAGAATCTTACACCAAATTACCTTGAAGATCTGTTGTTTGACGAAATACCATGGCTGGCCAAGGCCCAGGTTGAGCATGATGGTTTTACAAAAGCCCTTGAAGAAAATGGGGTCACAGTTTTCTATGTTGATCAACTTCTCGCTGATGTTGTAAACGCTGTTGAAGCAAAAAGTGAGCTTATAAAAAGGCATTTAAAATCCAGCTCCCTGATTGAGCCAAAAGTGATAGATGCAATTTATAATTATCTTAATCAGCAAGAACCGCAGCAGTTGGTATCAACCCTGGTTGCCGGATTGCCGAAGCAGGAAGTGCAGCATCTAAAAGAATACCGAACTTTAAGTGATCTAACGCTGGACAGCTATCCTTTTTATCTCCCCCCCCTGCCTAACATGTATTTTACCAGGGATCATGGTTCAATGATTGGGACAAAGCTCCAGGTTAGCAGTATGTTTAACCCCGCCCGTCGACAGGAAACAATCTTTCTTCGTTTTATTCAAAAATATCACCCCCTTTTTAAAGGGGTTGACCTGGCTTTTCATGAGGAGATACCTTATGGAATTGAAGGTGGAGATGTTTTGATTTTGAATGAAGATACCCTGATCATCGGTTTAAGCGAAAGAACCAGTGAAGAGGCTATTGAATGGGTTGCTCAAAAATATCTTGTTGAAAAAGAACTGGTCAAACAGATTATTGTAGTTCAGATACCGGGTAAAAGAACTTACATGCATCTGGATACGGTTTTTACTATGGTAGATTACGACAAATTTTTAATGTATCCAGGAGTTAGGGATGTCGTTAGTGTTTACTGGCTGGAAAAGAGCAGCCATAACCGGGTTGAAGCGAGCAACGGTTACAATTTGCAGGGAGCTTTGAAAACTGCCCTTGGCGTAAAGCAGGTTGAAATAATTTATTCCGGTGCTAATGATGAGATTACAGCTGCCAGGGAGCAGTGGGGTGACAGCACCAATACCCTGGCTGTTAAGCCAGGTGTTGTAATATGTTATGACAGGAATGAAGTTACCAATGAGACCCTGCGCAAAAGAGGTGTGGAGGTAATTGAAATCGACGGATCTGAACTTGTACGCGGACGGGGCGGGCCCCGCTGTATGAGCATGCCCCTGGATCGCGAAAAAATAGTATTTTAATAAGAAATACTAAATTTATGGAGGGTTAAAAATGGAAAGAGAACTGTCCCTGGAGTTTGTACGAGTAACGGAGGCTGCCGCACTTGCTTCAGGCCGCTTAATGGGTCGTGGAGATAAAGAGGCGGCCGATCAGGCTGCAGTCGATGCAATGCGTTCGGTTTTTGATACGGTACATATTAATGGGACTGTTGTTATTGGAGAAGGGGAAAAAGATGAAGCACCCATGCTTTACGTTGATGAAAAAGTGGGAATATCAGATGGCCCGGATGTAGATGTGGCGGTTGACCCCCTTGAAGGAACAAACCTGGTTGCCAAGGGTTTGCCTAATGCACTTTCGGTAGTGGCAATAGCTCCGCAGGGCTGCCTGCTAAAGGCTCCGGATGTTTTTTATATGAACAAGATTGCTGTGGGACCGAAGGCCAGGGGCTGTATTAACCTGGACGCTTCGGTTGAAGAAAACCTTAAAGCTGTGGCAAAAAAAATGGATCGTGATGTCCGCGACTTAACGGCAATTATTTTGGAGCGCCCACGGCATGATGAGCTTATTGCTCAGATCCGGGAAGCCGGTGCCAGGGTGAAGTTGATTAGTGACGGCGATGTTTCAGCGGCAATTGCCACCTGCATTGATACTTCCGGGGTTGATATTCTATTTGGCATAGGGGGGGCGCCGGAAGGCGTTATTTCAGCAGCAGCCTTAAAAGTTTTGGGTGGTGATATGCAGTGCCGCCTGATTCCCAAGGAAGGTAAAGATACAAGTAGAAAAGATAGAATGGGTGAAGATGATCCTTATCGCCTGCTGCAGCTCGATGACCTGGCAAAAGGAGAAGATCTTTTTTTCGCGGCGACTGGTATTACCGATGGAGATCTGCTAAGCGGTGTCCGCTACAGTGGTTATACGGCGGAAACCCACTCCCTGGTTATGCGCGGCACAACCAGGACTATCCGTGATATTCGCGCCACACATAAATTGGAAAGGAAGCCGCATTTTGTATCAGCTGAAGCCGAATGCCGGCAGTAAGTAGCTTTAACCGGATTATTTTTGGCAATCGTTTTTTTAACAGTTCGAATCGCATTTGCCAGACTAACTTATTTATCAGGAGAGGTAAAATTGCAGCATAAACCAACAGTAGATCAAATCAGGGAAGCTTCAAAAAGAACTGAAGCGATTACGCATAGAACTCCTGTGATGACTTCCAGAGGTATAGATTATATTTCTCAGTGTGAAGTGTTTTTTAAATGTGAAAATCTGCAGAAAGTAGGCGCCTTCAAAGCCCGCGGAGCGGCAAATGCTGTATTTAGTTTAAATGATCAGGATGCATCTAAAGGTGTGGCTACTCATTCATCTGGCAACCATGCTGCAGCCCTCGCTTATGCTGCGGGGTGCAGGGGGATAAAAGCTTTTGTTGTTATGCCGGAGAACGCTTCCCCGG
>PXFD01000072.1 GCA_003564505.1 Syntrophomonadaceae bacterium | reverse complement strand
AAATAGATGCCTGACCGGTAGCGCTCTGTGGCAAACCATTAACACCCATTACAGCATCAAGGTCAATAAGCGAAGCATCATCGCCATTAAAACCGGCTGCCTCAATGGTGAGATCTGCCCCGTTTAACAGGCTTGAAATTCCGGGTGTTTTATTATCTACAAAAGGGTTCCCCGGCTCATTTGGACCAAGGCCTATTCCGTCAACAAATATAAAAAGCAGGCGCAAGTTAATGCCTCCGTCTTATTCCTCTGTTTCATCACCGGGAGCATCATTATCAGGATCTTCTCCTGGTTCCTCGAACTCAAAGTCTTCAGGATCAAATTCAACTTCCCCCTCTTCCGGACGCTCCCCTAAAACTACTTCGACTTCTCTTCTATCGCCATCACGGTAAAAAGAGACGACCGTAGTATCTCCGGGATAATATTCAAGCAGTCGATCAAAAAGCTGCGCTATGTATTGTATTTCCCGATCATCCATGGCTACAATAACATCTCCGGCTTGCAGGCCAACGTCTTCTGCAGGACTATCCGGTGCAATATCTAGAATCAAGACGCCATTATCAGGTTCAACATCACTGAACAGAGGCCAGTCATCTATCACCACACCAAGATGAGCTCTGATAACCTTGCCATGCTCAAGTAGATCATCAGCCACTCTTTTTACAGTGTTACTGGGTATGGAAAGACCTATACCCTCTACACCCAGTAATGATATTTTAGCGGTATTGATCCCGATGATTTCACCGTCAATATTAACCAGGGGCCCTCCGCTGTTACCGGGATTTACAAGTGCATCAGTTTGAACAAAGGAGTAGGCAAAATCACTACCGGGAAATCTGACCTGGCGATCAACAGCACTGATTATACCTGCTGTAACCGTCTGCTGAAAGTATCCTAGTGGATTTCCAATCGCGGCTACAGTTTCTCCTACTCTTAGCTGTTCTGAATCCCCAAGCGTCATTGCAGTTAAACCGGTTTCATCAATTTTAAGCAGGGCAAGATCCGTTAATGTGTCTTCTCCGACGACTTCTGCATCATATCTACCTTTATCGGGAAGCAAAACAGAAATACTGTCCGCACCTTCAATAACATGATGATTCGTTATTATATAGCCGTCTGAGGAAATAATCACACCGGAGCCAGATTCGGCAGGCTCTAATCTTTCTTCGCCAAAACGGCTTACAAACACCTGCCTGCTCACCCCGACAACTGCAGGCATTATTTCTTCTATTACCTCAATAATACAGGGAGATGCAGCAGGCTGCAGCTCAGGGTCAGGCACCTCTGCTGCTTCTTCGGGTAAGGTCTCAATAACTTCCTCAGCAACCGGAGGTTCGGTTACTTCAGGAGCGAGAAAGAAAACGAAAAGCCCATAAACGAGAGCGGCTCCCACAAGAATACCAAGCAAACCAAAAGCAAGGTAGCCAACTACCGACCAGAAACCCCCACGATTTGCTTTTTTATAATAATTGTTGTGTTCCATAAGATATACCTCCTATAATTACAGTGTAGCTCACGCAACTAATATCGTAAAGGGCTTCCGGTAAAAGCATTATAATGGACAATATTAAATAGTTATCCAGAATGCAGGTTTAAAATACCATCATCAGTGGTCCGGTATATCTCTGCACCAAGCTCGATTAGCTTCTGTTCAAATTTATCGTAACCACGATCGACATGCTCTACCGCACTAATCTGACTTTCTCCATCAGCAGTTAATGCCGCTATGATTAATGCAGCTCCGGAGCGCAGATCAGTTGCTGTAACAGGTGCTCCTGACAATGTAACTCCACCCTCAATCAAAGCCGTCCTGCCTTCTACCTTAATCCTGGCACCCATTCTTTTTAGTTCATCAACATGGTTAAAGCGCCCGTCAAAAACATTTTCTGTAATAACGCTTAAACCTTTGGCAGCTGTAAGTAATACCATACCAGGCGGTTGAAGATCGGTAGGGAAGCCTGGATAGGGAAAAGTTTTTAAATCCGAGGGCACAAGAGGAGAAACATGCTCGACTGTAATTGATTCAGGTTCAACTTCGACTTTGCCTCCAATTTCAATAATTTTAGCTGTTATAGCTTCAAGGTGTTTCGGAATAACATCTTCTACTGTTATTTTGCCACCAGTTGATGCAGCAGCCATCATAAAAGTACCTGCCTCTATTCTATCGGGAATTACAGAATGTAGGGCACCATTAAAGCTTTTAACACCTTCAATTCTGATCACATCAGTTCCTGCACCTTTTACGGAAGCTCCCATCGCATTTAAAAAGTTTGCAAGATCAACAATTTCCGGTTCCTTGGCAACATTCTCAAGAATAGTTTTCCCTTCAGCCGCCGCTGCAGCCAGCATTAAATTTATCGTTGCTCCTATACTAACAACATCAAAATAAATTCTTGCTCCCGTTAGCTTTTTGGCTGACAATTTAATCATGCCATGTTCAATGTTTATGTCAGCCCCTAGGGCAGTAAAACCTTTTAGGTGCTGGTCAATTGGCCTCGGGCCAAGATCACAGCCACCGGGGATAGGAACTTCAGCCTGTCCGAACCGGGCCAAAAGGGAGCCCATAAAATAATACGACGCTCTCATCTTTTTCACCAGATCATAGGCAGGAGCTATTTTTGTTAAGTTTCCCGGCTTTAATTCGATTGTATCCCGGCCCCGCCGGCGGATTGAAACACCAAGATTCTCAAGTATCTTGATCATCGTTCTTACATCTGTTATATCAGGCAGATTTTCAAGGGTTACCGTTTCTGATGTCATAACTGCTGCGGGAAGCAGGGCAACTGCAGAGTTTTTCGATCCGCTTATTCTAACTTTGCCCGACAAGGTTGTTCTTCCCTTGACAATAAACTTTTCCATATTTACCTCCTGTAAACAAAAATCTATCCTCATAAAAAACTTAACTCTTATAATATAACTTTTTT
>PXFD01000103.1 GCA_003564505.1 Syntrophomonadaceae bacterium | reverse complement strand
TTTTAATCACAGCTTATAAACCTGATCCTTTGCGGTGGGACAAGTCATTTACCCGGAGGTTATAATTATGAGGGAAAGAAAAAAAACTAAATACCTGCACGAAGGTAAATATGTAGCAGAGATTGAAGTAGTGCTTTATGATGACGAAACTGGCTGGTCTCCATATTTGTGCATGGAAGATGCCTATAAACTCGACGAAGTAAGAGACGCCCTGCGCCAGGGTGATCTCGGAGCTGCTTCAAAATACGGTAAAATCTACGAGCTTCGTCAGGTAACAAATGTATAGTTGTGCTATTATTAAAAACAGTTCGGCTGCCTTGTGTTCATCAACCACAGGCCAACTACTGAAATCAACAATACAATTGCCCAGATAAACACCACATCCCAGTCAAAAAGAAATACTTCTACTATACCGATTGAAAAAGCTACCGCTTGCTAATTAACAGTATACATTGAACAGTATTCAAAAGGCATTGATCTACCCGAAATCAAAAACAACCAGATGATACAAGATGCTATTATCAGGCGTATTGCAATTATTGGTGAGGCCTTAGGTAAGCTACCTGAAAACATAAAAAATAGTAAACCTGAAAAAAGGTTATGATTACAGTGGGTACAAAAAAAGAAATATATACAATTGGCCATTCAGGCCATTCGATAGAAAAATTTATAGCATTACTTTGCAAGTACAGTATTAACTGCTTGGTTGATGTAAGAAGCCACCCTTACAGTAAATATCACAGCCAGTTTAATCGAAAAAATCTTTCTGCCTCATTAGAAAATAACAAAATTCAGTATGTTTTCATGGGCAAAGAGTTTGGGGCAAGGCGAAATGAAGCAGAACTTTATAACTCTGAAGGACATATTGATTTTGAAAAAACAATGAAGGACGAATTATTCCTATCAGGTGTAGAACGCATCAAGAACGGCTTGTCAAAAGACTATATCATTGCATTCATGTGTGCAGAGAAAAATCCCTTAAACTGCCACAGAAGTATGCTTGTCGCCAGATACTTCTTTGAAAACGGTTATCAACCTATTCACATACTAGAAGATGGTGACTCTATTGACCAGGTGGAGTTACTGAACATTTTACTCGATAGCTATTACCCAAACAGAAATCAAATAAGCCTGATACCTGAAGAAAACTATAATGATGAAAATGAACTATACAGAATAGCTTACAAATTAAATCGCGCCGGTATCTGATTCAGCTTTACTTGTTATTGTCAATCCAAGTCCCCGTGAACAACTATTTCGGTACGCCAGGGCGAATAAAACCTATGATAAACGCTGACACAAACCTCCTTGGTTTGGATGACTTCCGCCAACCATCATACATGCTGTAAATGATGCCATTAATACACCCCCTTTTTTTAATCTTTAGCTACTCTAAACTATGTTCAAAAGATGGCAGCCTTCCTGCCTGTGTATTATCTATCCACTGATCTATATATTTTTACTTTCCATGCATATTTAGAACTTGGTTGTTAAATCTTTGCTAAAAGCTAAATGGAAATAGCACAGAAAAGGTTTAATTGATTAGTGATTCATAGCAAGAGTTATCTGTAAAATAAAGGCCGCAGTCTTTCCCCTTGGCGCCGGTAATCTTCTGCCAGCCGTTACAGTAAAGACCAACCTGTGGCCGGTAGGATTGAACAAGGGCTTTTTGGTGAGCATCACTTTCGATCAGGTCACTTTTATAGTCGACCAGCACCCATCCACCGCCTTCGCGGAAAGCAAGATCAACAATACCGGTTGAATATTGGCACCCCTCCCAAAAACCAAAAGGAGTTTCAACCAAAACCTCTTCAGCCGCACAAACTCTCTGCCAGAGAGCGGATTCTATAAAATTGGCCAAGAGCTCTACCAGATCCTCTTTATAAGCGGGATCCTGTCCTTCATGCTTTATTACTTTTTCAGCTAAAATTTCCAGGTCTTTTGTTGCCGGGGAACAATCAGAACTTGCACCTGCAGAAACCTTCATTCTGACCAAATCTTCCAGGACAGAATGAACAAGTGTGCCCCATTCTGTACCTTTGCCCTTCTGTTTGCGGACTGGGGTCAGCTTTTCTTCACCAAGGTTCGTTCCGCTGACATGGCTGTAGGTAGGTTTAGCGATTTCATTAAAACTACCAGCAATTTCATCCCGTGCTTTAATAAGTTCATCTTCGGTAATCTTTTTAGATTGATCTTCTGCCGCTTTTATCTCTTTGATCCCATTTTCCCCTTCATCCGCACTGTGCACCGGTTCCAGGCTGTCAACATACTCTAAAGCATCAACAACATCAAAGCTATCAATTGAACCTTCAAGAGGAAACCAGGGACTAATCTCCGGTTTACCCGCATAAGTGCTTATCACGAGCAGGTCTTTAGCCCTGGTCGCTGCAACATAAAGCAGCCTGTTAATTTCGGCATCGCGATATTTTTCTTCTTCACTCATCTTATTGTCCCAATCAGGTGGCAGGCCCAGTATTTCCTTATGGTATTCACCCTTCTTTTTTGTAATCAGCAAATATCCTTCGGCATTTTTCTTGCTGCGGTCAATATGTAAAGTAGGGTCATACACTTTTCTTCCCGCCGGCCCGGCCAGTATTACCACCGGCGCCTCCAGGCCTTTAGCCTTATGCAGGTTAATAATGCGTACTGCCGGGTTACTGCCGCCGTCCAGGGCTATTTCTTCTTCTACCCCTTCTTCGATCAGCAGCTTCAGGTAATCAACTGCCTCGTTGAAGCCTGTCACACCGCAGCTTTCCATGCTCCGGACTAATTCAACAGCCTGCAAGACACAGGAAGCTTTCCCTACCCCCATTTCACTGGCCAGGGCATATGAAATAAGGCCAATTTCACCTGCAATTTTTTCTATGGCACTGCCGGACGTAAGTTTGCGGGTCTGCAGCCAAAACTCCTTAAGCATAGCCCAG
>PXFD01000108.1 GCA_003564505.1 Syntrophomonadaceae bacterium | reverse complement strand
GGTATTTTTGCGGTTTACAACTATCACAACCCCGAGAATACTGCAAATATAACCTATTTGGGCCTTTTGGCCCTGCAGCACCGCGGCCAGGAAAGTGCCGGGATGGCTTTTAACACTCCGGCAGGATTGCAGTGCGTAAAGGGTATGGGTATGGTTGCCAGGGTATTCTCCCAGGATATCCTTGAGTCAATTCAGGCGGCTTCCATACTGGGCCACATACGCTATTCAACCACCGGATCCAGCAGTGCTGCCAACGCACAGCCGCTCCTGGCCCGTTCTTATGATAAGAAGGGCATTGCTCTGGCGCATAATGGCAACCTGACCAATACCAGGCGCCTGCGTAATCAGCAGCTGAGGGAAGGTCAAATCTTTCATACAACTTCCGATACGGAGATAATTTTAAGTTACCTGTTCCGTTACAGGAAAGAGGGTCTGGTCAGTGCTATAGAAAAAACGATGTCCCATATCAGCGGTGCATATGCCGTAGTTGCAATTGATGAACATAAGATGGTTGCATTTCGTGATCCAGGTGGTTACAGGCCATTAGTTATGGGCAAGCTTGGGAATGCTGTGGTCTTTTCTTCAGAAACGGCTGCTTTAGATACCGTTGGTGCTAACTTTGTCAGGGAAATTGAACCGGGGGAAATAGTTTCAGTAAGTTCTGAAGGAATAAATTCTACATATGCCGGGGAGAATATGGCTGGACGGTCGCTCTGTATTTTTGAGTATGTTTACTTTGCCAGGCCGGACAGTATTATTGATGGTCATAATGTTCACAGTGTTCGTAAAGCTATAGGGTCGCTACTGGCAAACAGACTTCCTGTGAAGCCGGATATAATTATCCCTTCCCCGGATTCCGGGGTATCAGCGGCTATGGGGCTGGCTGAAGCTTTGAAACTGCCCCTTGAATGGGCCATTTATCGAAATCCCTACCTTGGCCGCACTTTTATTACTCCTAATCAAAAAGATAGGGAACAGGCAGTCCGCTTAAAGTTTAATCCTATCGGAAGCCTGGTTAAGAATAAAAAAATAGCCATAGTAGATGATTCACTGGTCAGGGGAACAACGGCCAGGATCCTTACATCCCTGCTGAAGAACTCCGGGGCAGCTGAAGTGCATTTATGTATAGCTTCTCCGCCTTACAAGAACCCCTGTTATTATGGAATTGATATCCCGGTAGCAGAAGATCTTGCTTTTCCTGATGCAGATTACAACAAACTGGCAGGAGAAATCGGTGCAGATAGCGTGACTTTTGCCGAACCGGATGATTTATACCAGGTCCTTGGTAAGAAGCAAAGTGATTATTGCAGCTCCTGCTTTTCCAATACACGTTAAAAGAAATAGAGGTGCTTGATAATGGATCATTTTTTAAATGAAAATGCTGGCAGCATGAAGGAAAAAGTAGTTATTTTAGATTTTGGCGGACAATACAGCATGCTGATTGCCAGGAGAGTCAGGGAGGCAGGGGTATACTGTGAACTTTTACCTTACAATACTTCCTGGGAAGTGATAGAAGAACTTCAGCCGGCCGGAATAATACTTTCCGGCAGCCCGGCCAGCGTTAACCAGGATAATGCACCAAATTGTGACGAGGCGGTCTTTGATGGCGGTATTCCCATCCTGGGTATTTGTTACGGTATGCACCTGTTGGCTAAAGAACTGGGCGGAGATGTAACCAGGGGAAAACGTTCCGAATTTGGCCGCACCTCTTTTGAGATAGTTCAAAAAGATCCGCTTTTCAGTGATGAAACATTCCTGGAGCCTGATTCTTGCTCGGCCTGGATGAGCCATCAGGACGAAGTATCAGTGCTGCCCGAAGGATTTAAAGTGCTTGCCCGCACTGAAAACAAAACCCTGGCAGCAATAGGTGATGAAGAGCGGAAAATTTATGGTTTACAATTTCACCCCGAAGTATTTCATACTCCCGGCGGCAGCGATGTTTTAAGAAAATTTCTTTTTAACGTTTGTAATTGCGAAAAAACCTGGACTCCCCGCAGCTTCGTTGATGATGCTGTTTCTAAAATCAGGGAAGTAGTAGGGGAAAAAGATAAAGTGGTTTGCGCATTAAGTGGCGGGGTTGATTCTTCTGTAGTGGCTTTTCTATTGGACAAGGCTCTAAAAGACCGAGCAGTTTTTATTTTTGTCGATCACGGCTTACTGCGCCTTGATGAGGCAGAGCAGGTGGTGAAACTATACAGTGAAAAGCTGCAGGGACAGTTTATCCATGTTAATGCTGTTAACAGGTTTTTAGAAACCCTGGCCGGCGTTACCGATCCGGAGGAAAAAAGGCGAATCATCGGGGCCGAATTTATAAAGGTATTTAAGGAAAATGCCCTCTCAATGGGGGATATAACCTACCTGGCCCAGGGCACTATATATCCCGATGTAATTGAAAGTGGGACTGTAAACGGTGCTGCCGTAATTAAGTCTCATCACAATGTCGGAGGGCTTCCGGAAGAGCTTGGCTTTGACCTGGTCGAACCGCTGCGGGAACTTTTTAAAGATGAAGTGCGCCTGGTCGGAGCAGAGCTTGGTTTGCCCGATAATATCTTAAAGCGGCAGCCTTTCCCCGGTCCGGGCCTGGCAGTGCGAATTATTGGCGATATAACTGCAGAAAAATTATTCCTGCTGCAGAAAGCAGATTACATCTTCCGGGAAGAACTTGACAAAGCAGGTTTAAATGAGGATATGTGGCAGTATTTTGCCGTGCTTACCGATGTTCAGGTAGTGGGTGTTAAAGGTGATGACCGTCATTACGGACCGGTTATTGCTTTGCGCGCGGTAGTTTCGGAGGACGCCATGACTGCAGACTGGGCCAGGCTGCCCCACGACCTGCTCGACCGGACATCTTTGCGCATCACCGGTGAGATTCCCGACATAGCCAGGGTGGTTTACGATATTACCTCTAAACCTCCCGGCACAATCGAGTGGGAGTAAGG
>PXFD01000074.1 GCA_003564505.1 Syntrophomonadaceae bacterium | reverse complement strand
TTTAACCCTTAACTCATTAATTACACTGATCGCAAGGCCTCTTGCGACAAAAAAAATTTCTCCATCACAGAGACCATATTTCCTTACCCTATCCAGTTTTCAAAGAACGCTGTCACTCAATTCAATCGATTGAGCACGACCTTTTAATAATAGCACAGACAGGTACTGTTGTCAAATGCATTTTTCAACTTTTTTTGCAAAAAATGAAATTTATTCTCCGCCTGAAAGGGGTTTCAGGGTCGGGAACAGGATTACATCCCTAATGGAAATGTTGTCTGTTAACAACATAACCAGCCGGTCAATTCCTATTCCCAATCCGCCGGCAGGAGGCATTCCGTGTTCAAGGGCATTAATAAAGTCCTCGTCCATCACATGCGCTTCATCATCACCGGATTCCCGTTTGCCGAGCTGCTGTTCAAAACGTTCCCGCTGATCGATAGGATCATTTAGCTCGGTAAACGCATTGGCAATTTCCCACCCGGCGATGAAACCTTCAAAGCGCAGGGTCAGACGGGGATCGGAAGGTAATTTTTTGGCCAGGGGAGAAACCTCAATCGGAAAATCGGTGACAAAAATCGGTTCCAGCAGCTGCTCCTCACAGAATTCCTCGAAAAACATGTATAATATTTCGCCCCAGGGCAGGCCCTTGTCGGGTTCAAGCCCGGCCTTGACAGCCGCGTCAAAAGCGGCACCTTTATCAGGAATCTGCGAAAAATCAACACCAGAGTATTTGCGCACAATATCAATCATTGTTTCACGCGGCCAGGGCGGAGTCAGGTCGACTTCACGTCCCTGAAAGCTTATTTTACCATTGCCAAAAACTTTCAGGGCAATCTGGTAAATCAGGTTTTCGGTGATGGCCATCATATCTTCATAATCGGCAAAATTCTGGTATATCTCCACGGAGGTAAACTCCGGGTTGTGAATGGTTGAAATACCCTCATTACGAAAAATTCGCCCGATCTCATAAACCTTGTCCAAACCACCGACAAGCAGCCTTTTTAAATGCAGTTCAGTGGCAATACGCAGGTAAAGTTTCATATCAAGCGTATTATGATAAGTTATAAATGGTCGAGCCAGGGCCCCTCCGGCAATAGTCTGCATGATTGGCGTTTCCATTTCAAGAAAGCCCCACCCGTTAAGCAGTTCGCGCATGGTAGAAATAATTTTACTGCGATTAATGAAGGTCTGCCGCACTTCCTCGTTTACGATCAAGTCAACATAGCGCTGCCTGTATCGGAGATCGACATCTTTCAAACCATGCCACTTTTCGGGCAATGGACGCAAAGCCTTGGCCAGGTAGGTGTACTCACTTACATTTACCGTTACCTCGCCTTTCCGGGTTTTGAAAACTTCACCGACACAGCCGATAAAATCACCAATATCAACCAGGTCAAAGTTTTCGTATTGTTCTTCTCCAACCTGGTCCTGGCGAATATAGATCTGGACCTTGCCCTGGTAATCCTGCAAATGGGCAAAAGCAGCTTTTCCGTGCGAGCGGATACTGATTACTCTGCCGGCGATAGTAACATTTTTGCCTTCAAGCTGTTCAAAGTTTTCTATAATGTCTGTTGAATAGTGATCAGCTTCAAATTTTTGACCAAAAGGTTCTATACCTTTTTCCCTCAGGGCATCGAGTTTCCGCCGCCGCACCTGTAATAGCTCATTTAGTTCCTGCTGCTCCTGCGCCATTTTAAGCTTACCTCCATTGAGCTTTAATTAATTTCTTCAACCCGGTACTTCATTAATCCCGCCGGAACCTTGACTTCCACTTCATCCCCAACAGTAAGACCGATCAGAGACTTGCCAACCGGTGATTCATTAGAAATCTTCTTTTCAGTCGGGTCTGCTTCGGCTGTACTGACAATTGTATATTCAAACTCCTTGCCTGAATTTACATCCTTAAGCTTAACTATAGAACCCAAGGAAATATTAAAATCGTCATTATCATCCTTCTCAAGGATCCTGGCCCTGCGCAGCATTTTTTCAAGGGTAATAATTCTGCCCTCGATAAAAGCCTGCTCATTTTTGGCATCCTCATATTCAGAGTTATCGGTGATATCTCCATAGGATATTGCCTCCTTAATGCGGGCTGCAATATCCTTCCGTTTAACCGTCCGTAAATGGTGAAGCTCATTTTCAAGCTTCTCCAGGCCGTCTTTAGTTAACAGCAGTTCATCATAGTTTTCCATAGCAATACCTCCTTCAACGGGTAGGAAAAAAAGTAATAAATAATGCTTTATAAGTTCCTTACAGTCTCTGCTTTAATCTAAGCTGCCTAAATAAAGAACGGCTTCAAATAATGAAGAAGCCTTTCTACAAAAAGTTAGTGCCAAGGCAGAACCTGACACCGCTACCGAGAACCATTAATTTTTGATTTATTATAAGGTGTGCGTGCTGTATTGTCAAGAAAATCTAATGTTTTTAATTCTCTCGATTCAATTCAACAATTCGCGGCTTCAAATCAAGCTGATCAAGCAGGGAATTGTATTGTTCCTCACTTAGTTCCGCTTTGCCTTCGGCCATGCATACCAGGAGCGCTTCCATAACATTTGTGCCGAAGGAGCGACCTTCCATCTCAGGGGTGGTTGTGATCAGGGTTTTTAACTTGCGTCCATTTAAAAAATCCACATCATCACTGGTAACAGTGTTGGTAACAATAGTTTTACCCGGCAGCTCTGCCGGCATATAACGGTGTATAAAATGAAAATCACCGGCAATAATATCATTATCGAAAAAATAGCGGGGAAAGCGAGTTTTGTTGATAGCCTGTTTGTCACCGGTGGGATAAATCATGGTAAAAGGAAGCTGGCCGACCAGTGGAGCAAGGACCCGGGCAACCATGGCCAGACTTTTAAGTGACTTCAGGGGCACTGGCAGCCCGAGGACAAATGGAATATCTCCATAGGTCATTTTACAACCGGCCTTTTCAAAAGCCTGGGCCATTCCCAGCCGAT
>PXFD01000184.1 GCA_003564505.1 Syntrophomonadaceae bacterium | reverse complement strand
GATCACACCGCAGGCTATACAATTGCCCCCGAGATCGCCGGTGTAGGCGGAACAGCAGATCCACTTTCCACTAAAGACAAAATTGGCCTTTCCAAGGCCTTCCAGGATACGACCGCCTTTATCGATGCAGCAGGATACTGTCTCTTTATTGCCTTCCCCATTCTTGATATTCCCAGCGGGTTTGAAGGTGTAATTGAAACAGTAAACGGCATGCTTGGAACGGAATATACCTCGGATGATGTGACCAGGATCGGTAATGAAATCCTGCGCATTGAGAGGGACTTCAACCTGAGGGCCGGTATTGGCAAAGAAGCTGACCGGGTGCCTGAATTCATGAAGTATGAGAAGCTCCCGCCGCATAACCATGTCTGGGATGTAACCGATGAAGAGCTAGACTCTTTCTGGGACTAGCGAGCTATGGAAGTAACTGTTACTTTATATGCAACGCTTATCCGCTATCACCCGGAAGGCAAGCGCAATGAACCTTTTACCGTGCAGCTGCCTGAAGGAGCGACGGTGAAGGATCTGATACAAGAGGTAGGCATCAAGGAAGGCGAAGCAAAACAGGTCTTCATCAGGCACAAAAGCCGCCCGGACGACTACGTGCTTGAAGATGGAGACAAGGCAGCCATCTTTCCACCCGTAGGTGGGGGATAACCGTGTTGAACTGCCTGAACAGCTAGCAGCGGAGAAAAGCTAAAGAAACGAGGCGCAGCCTGTACCACAAAGGCCGCGCCTCTTCTTTTTCCACAATAAGTTGAAAAGGTGTCAGAGACAAATTCAACTTATTTAGTTTTATAATCTTCCGTTTTCTCTGCAATCCAGAATTTAATCACCGACTGTCTTGGCACACCCAGGCGTTTAGCTTCCTTATCCAGTTCCCTGATCATCCATGCTGGGAAGTCAACGTTTATGCGATGGGTTACTTCCCCCGGCCTTATAACTTTTGATTTGTCAAGATATTTAGTGATATCCTGTCCTTCATCAAAAAGCTTGTCTAAATCCTTAGCTTTCATAAATATCAACCTCCTCCGGTCTGGCCCGTCTGACCGAAATGATCCTAATTTTTTCTTCCCGAATAGTAAAAATTGCGGACCAACACTTACCGTCAATCATTCCAATTGCTAAATACCTTGGTTCGTCGATAGTTCTTGCTTTAATAAGAGCATAATTAGGGTCATCCCAAATTTTTTTACCTTGCTCAAAGGAAATATAATGTTTCAATTGATTAAGATTATTCTTTTCTGCATCGTATTCAAAGTCCATAGTATAATAAATATATAATAAATATACCAAAAAAGCAATAATTGAGCATTAAAAAGATACCCAGTGGGATAAATTGCAATTACTTAAGAAGAACTTTTTAATAACTGCAGCTATTAGAAATGCAGCTTAAATAAATAAGTTGAAAAGGTGTCAGAGACAAATTCAACTTATTTTCATTTGCCAGTGCCTGCAGGCAGGATTATAGCTAGGGGCAGCGCACGATACCCTGCGACCAGAGACAGTCGGCACAGGAAGGGCTGTTGCCCCAGCAGTCTTCATTTGCCTCAGTATAATCACAGTCCTGGCTGGTTGAGCAATCCATGCAGGATGGGAAGTTGTAGTTGCGAACCCGGTAGCGAAACTTGACATGCTCCGGCTTGTTCCAGATATCATATAAGCTTTCTTTGCCCACATTGCCGAGCAGGTAACTGCTAACTTCCTTGTGGCGATTATCAAGCCGGTAGTTATACGAGTACATTAAGCCGTAACAGGGACTGACACTGCCATCCCAGCGAATTACCGCAGCGTCGTCGTTTATAAAACCGCACCGGCGACCGCTGCCCCAGTACATCCGCGGCATCCGGACCGACCCCAATAAGACATAGTCTTTTTCTACTGCCGGCCATACTGCCGGTTCAGGCAAGCTGTGCTGAGCAGCCTCCCTGTCCCAGCCCAACGGGGCCATCACCCCGATCCCCAAATTGCGATCAAGGCCTGGCTTTTCATACAGCACTTCTTTATACATCTCATCCGAGTAGGCCAGCAGGTTAGTGATCAGGACCGTAGGGGCGCCCGCTTCCTTGGCCAGCTTTGGCAAGAGAGGCAGTTGGTCCATGTTGCTGCGCATCAGAACAAACTCCAGGCCGATCTTGGGCTGAAAGGTTTGTAATTCTTCTTTCATTTTCCGCAGCCGCAGCATATTGCCTGTAACTTCATCAAGGTCACCATTAACCCGGATTTTCCTAAATACATCTTCATCAACAGCGTCTATTGAGAAATAGATGCTGTGAACCCCAATATCAATCAAGGCTGCAGCCGTTTCTTCATTAACCAGTGTGCCGTTGGTATTCAGTGAAACCTGGTAGCCTGCTTCGCAGAGTCTGCGAATTATTTCCAGTGCCCTTGAATGAGCCAGAGGCTCGCCAAATCCCCCAAGGTGAACTCTTTCCAGTTGGGTGAACTTTTTCAACTGTTCCAGCAGTTGTTCAAAAAGTTCCATACTCATTTCCCTGCCCGCCAAATCTGACCATTGCTGCCTAACACAGGTGATACACTTTAAGTTGCATTTTGAGGTGGGCTCCAGGTAAAGCTTTTTTAAGTCTGCCCCAATTTTGTGGAGGATGACCTCATTGTCCCGTTCGTCAACAATGTTCTTTTCCTTGCCGTCCAAAACAACACTGGCGCCTGCCTTTTCGAGCTCTTTAGCTTCAATAATGTTTTTTTCTTCTATTTTTACTTCTGACATTGCTAACACCTCATCGTGGCAAAATATTATTGCTAAGTAAAAAAGATCATTAGCTTAATCGTTAAGCTGTAAGCTTTTCATTGATCAAGGCTAAACATAACCATATTGGTTATAATAAGATTATACAGGATTAAAGCAGAACTGGCAAGGCCCTTACCAAAATCCCTACCAAAATCTTAGTTACATATGTTATTATTAAAACTACATTGCGGTAAAAACAATAAATAGGCACCATGGTGT
>PXFD01000196.1 GCA_003564505.1 Syntrophomonadaceae bacterium | reverse complement strand
TTTCCCGCTCATCTCCTGGACCTGGCTGCACTGGGCACTGCAGCCGATGTAGTCCCCCTCATGGATGAAAACAGGATAATTGTTTCTCTTGGTTTAGATGTGCTGGGCAGTTTTAAGAGACTTGGCTTTAAGGCTCTGGCCAAGGCAGTTGGCCTGAAGCCCGAACGTGTTAGCAGTGCGGCACTTTCATTTATTATAGCTCCGGCAGTAAATGCAGCGGGGCGGATGGGCGAAGCGCTGCCGGCGGCTAAATTGCTTTTAGAAAAAGAGGCAGGGCGTGCGGCACAGCTGGCCGAGAGCTTACATCAAGCTAACCAGACCAGGCGCTCTACAGAACAAAGTATTCTGAAAGAAGCTGAACAGGATGCTCGTGAGCAGCTTGATACCGGGGATCCCAGGGTTCTTACCCTGGCGAGTGAAAACTGGCATCATGGAGTAATTGGTATAGTTGCATCCCGGCTAGTTGAGAAGTTTAATCGCCCTGTGGCAATGATAGCGTTGGAAAACGGTGAAGGTAGAGGTTCTGCCCGGAGCATTCCCGGTTTTGATATTACTTCTGCCCTCACTGACAGTTCAGCTTTACTGGAGCGTTTTGGCGGTCACGAACAGGCCGCAGGTTTTACGGTAACACAGGAAAATATTGAACAGCTGCGAGAAAGCCTCGGTCGTTATGCTTCGGCAATCCTGGGAGAGGGAATCTTGAAACCATCTTTATATATTGATGTTGAACTCAGTGCAGCAGATATTGACTTCGATCTTGTGGAAAGTCTTGAACAGCTTCAGCCCTATGGTACTGCCAACCCGAGACCACTTTTTGGCAGCAGACATTGGCAGGTTCTTTCCTGGCGGCTGGTTGGTTCTGATCAAAAACACCTGAAGCTGAAAGTCCAGAAAGATGGCAGAACCCTGGATCCAATTTTCTTTTCCGGGGCAGAACACCTGGAAAAGCTGCAGCAGGGGCGTAAAGTTGATCTCGCTTTCCGCTTGAAAAATGGGTTCTTCCGCAACCAAAAAACAGTTGACCTTGAAATCAAAGACATTAGCTACAGTGACAGTTCTGCCTGTAACGGGCTTGAAGTGATCGATATGCGCGGATGGCATGACCGGACAGCTAAAGCTAAAGAGATTATCGAGGGAGATCAAAAAATAAGCATCCTCTTTGCTGCTACCCGCTCCCGGGCTGAAAAGATCACTTCTCAAGTGAAGAGAGAACATAGACCCTGTGTTTTAACCAGCGGAGCTATGAGTGGCAGCTTTGATTGCCCTGATAATTCCGGGATTATTGTGCTTTATGATTTGCCGCTGCATCAAAATATCCTCAAAAGGGTTTTTTCAGGCGGTCTAGATAAAGATTCAGCTAAAGTATTCCTGCTCTATAATGAACTGGATCAGGAGCAAAACTTTCGCCTGACAGAAGTATCCCTGCCTTCTGAAGAAGTGCTGGAGCAAATTATTGCTCTCATCATGCATAGGGGTCGGGGAAAAGATCAGTTAATACTTCCTGATTTGACAGAGGAGCACCTTGATTTCAAACCCGCAAAAAACTTTTGGCAGCGTACCCAAAAAATATATTCAGAAATTGGCCTTCTTGATCAGGGACGTCTCACAAAAAATGCAGAAGAAGTCATGAACAATTGGCCGGACTGCCTTAATTTATCCCCTGCTTATCTTGAAACTTTCGAACTCCTGGAGAGCTGCGAAGAGTTTCAACGACTCCTGCTTGATGCCCCTCCGCAGGAAATTGCCGCCTATTTCTATAACTTGTAAGCTTCTTGCTGCTCGGCACTATAGAATTTATCATTATTTTTTAGTATTATAGATAGTGTCTGTTCAACCATATTATGTTGTATTAACTGTTGAAATAACGTTGCAGGCTTAGCATTTACGAAGATTGTATGGTACTGCCTTTTTAAAGACAGCTGAAACGGGGAAATATGCCATGGTTGTTAAAGAACAAAAACTAACAGATCTTAAAAAAAGAATTCAGCGTTACTATCCCGATCTGAAGGACTGGGCCCAGGTTGAGAAGGCCTATAATTATTCTGTTGAGGCCCATTCCGGTCAGCTGCGTGAATCGGGTGAGTCATATATTATGCACCCTCTCGGTGTTGCAATGATCCTGACCGAATTGGAGCTGGACCTTGTTACCATTATTGCCGGTCTGCTGCATGATGTAGTTGAAGATACAGAGATAACTCTTGACGATATCAAACGGGAATTCGGAGAAGAAGTTGCATCCCTGGTTGACGGGGTAACCAAGTTGAGCCGCCTTGAATTCACTTCCAAGGAAGAACAGCAGGCTGAGACCCTGCGAAAGATGTTCATTGCCATGGCCAGGGATATCAGGGTAGTTTTAATCAAGCTGGCCGATCGCACTCACAACCTGCGAACTCTTCGCTACCTTAATACTCATAAACAGAAAGAGATTGCCCTTGAAACCCTGGAAATATATGCCCCACTGGCTCACCGCCTCGGTATTTACATGATTAAGTGGGAACTTGAAGACCTTGCTTTCCGCTATCTTCAACCCGATGATTATTTTAAGCTGGTGGATAAGCTGCACAAGAAAAGACGCGAGCGGGAGAACTTCATAAATCGCATCATCTGGATCCTGCAGGACTATCTCTCCGAGGCAAATATTGAAGCCGAAATACAGGGTCGCCCCAAGCACCTTTACAGCATATATAATAAAATGCAGGAGCAGGGTAAAGATTTAAATGAAATTTATGATTTAACCGCAGTAAGGATTATTGTTGATAACGTGAAAGATTGTTATCATACCCTGGGTATTGTTCACACTATCTGGAAGCCGATTCCCGGCCGCTTCAAAGATTTCATTGCCATGCCGAAACCAAACATGTACCAGTCCCTGCATACCACGGTTTTTGCGGCGGAAAATGAACTGGCTGAAATCCAGATCAGGACATGGGATATGCACCGGACTGCTGAATATGGAATTGCCGCCCACTGGCGCTACA
>PXFD01000121.1 GCA_003564505.1 Syntrophomonadaceae bacterium | reverse complement strand
AGTTTTGCCGATTACCAGGTGAACCGGGGCTTAATTGAGAAGGCTAAAGATGATGTCCTGGTCATGCATTGTTTGCCCGCCCACAGGGGCGAAGAAATTACCGATGATGTTATTGACGGAGTGCATTCAATAGTTTTTGATCAGGCTGAAAACCGCCTTCACGTTCAAAAGGCAATTATGGCCCTGACTATGTAATAAAAAGGACGTGAGAAGTATTTATGAGTGAAGCTGATGGAAATAAAGCACACTGCCTGAAGCTTGGCCTGGATATAGGAATTTTTTCAGCCAAGGGTGTACTGATAGAAGAAAATGATATAGAAACCGTTAAAATAGCGATTTCCGGGAAACCTGTCGAAGCTGCCAAACAGTGTATAGATCAACTGCTCAGAGATAAAGAGGTGGAACAGGTTACAATCGGCCTGATGGGTCAGAATTCCAAGCTGGTAGCCGAAAGCCTGGAGTTGGATCCGCTGCTTGAAATAGAAGCCCTGCAGGCTGGAATTGCCAGGCAGGATATTGATGTCAATTTTGTTTTGTCACTCGGGCACGAAAATATGCATTACCTTGAACTGGATGAGCTGAAACAGATTATATTTTTCAGCCGCAACGGGCAATGTGCAGCCGGCAGTGGTTCGTTTTGGTACCAGCAGGCTACCAGGATGGGCTATAATGATCGTGAGCTGGCAGAAGTTGCTGTTGAAGCAGAGTCAGCAGTTCCTATCTCGGGCAGGTGTGCGGTTTTTGCAAAATCCGATATGACCCATGCCATTAATGAAGGAGCGACACAAAGCGCTGTTTCTGCAGGTATGGCCCGGGCCCTGGTAGATAATATCTTTACCAGTGTTGCTTTAAACAGGATTACCGGTCCCGGTAAACTGGCTGCTGTTGGCGGGGTTGCCAACAATAAAGCGATTATTAAATATCTGAAAGAGTATGCCGGTAATGAAAATTTAGAAGTTGTCGTTCCTGAACTTCATGAATATATAAATGCCATCGGCGCAGCAGAACGTGGAAGTGAAATTGACATTGCCTTAGTGCTTGGAGAAAAACTCTACACGAAACCATATTACCCTGAACACCCCATGCCACCACTCGACCCGGACCAGGTTAGTTATATGAATCATGATGAAACCGATTTCGCTAGCTTAGACCTTTCACAGGTATATATTGGTGTCGACTGCGGTTCAGTATCGACCAAGTGTGTCCTAGTGGATAACGCAGGCAGGCAAATCGGTGGGGTTTACCTTCCTACTACCGGAAGACCGGCCCTGCAGGTCCTCGAGTTGATGAAGCAGGTGGAAATACAATATGGTGAAATAATTAAAGATTCACCCCTGGTAGCCTGCACTACAGGCTCAGGAAGGTTTTTGTCTCAAAATATTCTCAATGCCGACTATGCTGTAGATGAAATTACCTGCCAGGCCGAAGGGATCAAGCAGCTTTTTGACCGGGATGAAGTACTATCCATAATTGAAATCGGTGGAGAAGATTCCAAGTTTATACAACTCGATCGGGGCACACTGTCAGACTATAACATGAATCCCGTTTGCGCAGCCGGTACGGGAACCTTCTTAGAAAATCTTGCTGAACTTTTGGGTGTAAAAATTAAAGAAGAGTTCTCGAAAAAAGCTTTTGCTGCCGAATACGGTGTAGACCTTGGAGATATCTGCACCTTAATATCTCAGTCAATCCTGGCTTCAGCTTCGGCCCGTGGCCTTCCTTTAAACGAACAGTTGGCCAGCCTGGCTTACTCCTCGGCCCGTAATTACTTAAGCAAAACAGTTGATAAAAGACCGCTTACAGGCCGGGTGGTATTTGCCGGTGCCACGGCAAAAAACCATGCCCTTGCTTCTGCTCTTGCTGCAATCTGTGAAGATACAGTATATGTGCCACCCCAACCGGAATTAACCGGTGCACTGGGCAGCGCCCTGATGGCAAGACAGTTTCATCAGCTTGGTATGCCCGGAGATTATACTTTTAAAAGCCTCAGCGAAATCAGGGAATTTACGAATAATAAAAATGCCTGCAAGGCTGAATGTAAGCACGAACATAACTGCATGTTAAATATTATCAGCTTCGCAGACGGCAAAAAGTTTATTTACGGCGATCGCTGCGGACGTTATTCTGGCAGGGAAGGCAGTAAAACAGACCATGAGCTGCCGGATTACGGCCGCAAACGCATGGAGCTGCTGGAAAATGCAGTTGAATCTGAAAATACCGGTAGTTTTAAAACAGGACCCACTGTTGGAATTGCGCGGTGCGGGCTTGATTATGATTACCATCCTTTCTGGTCTGCTTTCTTAAATAAGCTTGGTTGCAATGTAATACGTTCAGGTGAAACAAATGCTGATACCTTACAAAAGGGTAAACTGGGCTTAGACTCAGAGATGTGTTACCCGATGAAAGTGATAGTCGGCCATTACGCCGAACTGAAAGAAATAGATCCAGATTATATTTTTCTGCCGGAAGTTGTTGACATGGAAGCTTTACCCTGGGCCGAAAACTGGCCCCGCTCTTTTGTCTGCCCGCTGCTGCAAACGCTGCGTGGTACAGTAGTTAATTCAATTGATCTGGACCCGGAAAAGGTTATTTATGCCCAGCTTAATTTTCGCTCAGGCTTGAAGGGTATCCGGGAACAGCTTTTGCCGGTTGCTGAAAATATACTGGGCAAAGACTTTAGCAGTGATATATTTGAAGAAGCTCTGCGATCTGCATTTGCTGCACAGGAAAAGTTTAGAATTAATATGGTTAAAACAGCAGAAAGTATGCTGGGCGAGCTGGAAGAACAAAATGATCGGGTTGCGGTAGCTTTTTTAAGCCGCAGCTATACTCTCTATGATGAATTTATTTCCAAGAAATCGATGCATTATGCCCGTAAAAGCGGGATGATGGCTATTCCCCATGAATATTTTTATAATTACCTCCAGGCCTGGCATAATGGTGAAATTAAATCGAAGTATCTTGACCCGTACCGGGAAGAGT
>PXFD01000128.1 GCA_003564505.1 Syntrophomonadaceae bacterium | reverse complement strand
ATTGAACATTTGCGTAAAATCCCCACGGACAACAACTATGCCCTGATACCTTCTGAACTAAAAAAGGCAGTGATTGAAGATATTAATAATGGCATTACTCCGGCCTGCGTGGTGGCAACCCTGGGGACAACCTCATCTACGGCAATTGATCCTCTTGAACCGATTGGGGAGATCTGCCGGGAACATGACATCTGGTTTCATGTCGATGCTGCTTTTGGAGGAACAGTGGCACTTCTGCCTGAAAAACGGGAGATGTTTAAAGGGATGGAAAGGGTCGATTCCTTTGTGTTTAATCCTCATAAATGGATGCTCACCAACTTCGACTGCTCTGCTTATTTCGTTAAAGATGAAGAAATGTTGATTTGTACTTTCGAAATTCATCCGGAATACCTGAAAACCGGCCATGATGCGGAGGTCAAGAATTACCGCGATTGGGGGATTCAACTGGGTAGACGCTTCAGGGCTCTCAAACTATGGTTTGTAATCCGTTCCTATGGCCTGGAGGGACTGCAGGCCATGATTCGCGAGCACCTGAGACTGGCTGAACTATTTAAAAATTGGATTGTTGAAGACAGCAGGTTTGAGTTGATGGCTCCTGTGAACTTCAGCCTGGTCTGCTTCCGCTACCGCAAAGATGGTGCCGGTGAAGATGAAATGGCAAGGTTGAATTCAGAGCTGATGGAAAGAGTTAATGCTTCCGGAAAAGTATGCCTTACACATACCACGCTAAAAGGCGCTTATACTATAAGGATGGCTATCGGGCAGAGAACGACTGCAGAGAAGCATGTCCGCCAGGCCTGGGATCTTATCAGTAAACATGCTGACGAGCTGGCCTGAAATAAATCATTGTCATGAATAGGCAATAAGCATGGTTTGAAATTTAGGTTTGTTCCTTACCCCTTTTGAGCTTCTTCCTTTATCGGCAGAGGCTGCTTTTATTTGTGGCATTATACAGCAGCAACTTGAGCCTGCCGATACAGTCATTTTAAATGTCCCCCTAGCTACAATAGCAGTGCAGGATTTAATAAAATTTTGTTGAATGAATTAAAACAATCATAAATACAAACATGGAAAGGCAGGATAACATGTATCGCATACTATTAGCAACCGACGGTTCCGAGATCATGAAGAAGCTTGTTGAGGAAGTCTTAGCAATTGCCGAACCAGTTAAGGCGGAAGTAACAATTTTAAATGTAATCGAACACAATCACTATAGCTACATGTCAAGAACCCCTTATACGGTTGAAGTAAAGAATGATGTAACCAAACAGCTAAAAGCTGAAGCTGAAAGAATTGTTGATGAGGCAGCCAGGCCCTTTAGAGATAAAGGATTAACAGTTAAGACAAAAGTCGTAGATGAAGACCTATCACCGGCGGATGTAATTTGCGATTTAGCTTTAAAGGGAGATTACAACATGATTGCAATTGGCAGCAGGGGTCTTCGGGGAGTAAAAGAACTTTTTCTTGGAAGCGTCAGCAACAAGGTTGCACACACAGGATGCACTAATGTTTTCATCGTCAGGTAACTTAATGAGGACTTAAAGACAGGTGTGATAAGGTTAATAACCACTCTTCTGTGCTTTTTAAGAGACGAGTAGTGAACTGAATGTTTCAATGGGGACACCTGATCCGTTAAATAACGGATTGCCTTATTAAAGAAAAACATTGATCCGTTTAATATGGCTTCGCTATGTACAACCAAAATACTCTATGTATGAGAAGAATGGCACATCCAACTTCCCTTTTTTTCTGGCTTTCTCAGCATTTTATCGTCTCGAAGGCAAAATGCCAAGGTTATCTGAAGTTGTCAAGCCTCCCGCCCCTTGGGACGGAGACTATAGTTATTCATCATCGATGCATGATTGCTCAGCATACAACAATCCGGTTGAACCTTTTTTATAATTGGTATATACTATGATATATACCATTATATTTGGGAGTGGTAATTATGGACAGTGCAAAACTTTTTTACAACGGCCGCAGCCAGGCAGTGCGCTTGCCCCGGGAATATCGCCTTGATGGTGAAGAAGTATACATTAAAAAAATTGGTAACGCCGTTGTTTTAATACCCAAAGATAAGATCTGGGAAGTGCATGAAACTGGCATGGATTATTTTAGTGAAGATTATATGGATAGCAGAAAACAGCCCGACCTTAAAAAGAGAGATGAGCTATGATCAGGTATATGCTTGATACGGATATTTGCATCTACTTGATTAAAGAAAAAGATCCCCTTTTGAAATTGAAACTATATGATAAAGGAATAGGCTGTTGCGCCATATCTTCAATCACTCTTGCTGAATTAGCTTATGGTGTGCAAAAAAGTAGAAAGGTGGAACAAAACAAGCTGGCTCTCGGTTTGTTCCTTGCCCCTTTTGAGCTCCTTCCTTTTTCGACAGAGGCTGCCTTTATTTATGGCAGTATACGGCAGCAACTTGAGCTAAGTGGGCAAATAATCGGCGGATATGATCTGCTCATTGCTGCTCATGCTTTAGCAGAGGGTTTAACTTTAGTGACCAATAATACAGCCGAGTTTTCCAGGGTGGATGGTCTGCATGTTGAGAACTGGGTTAACCATAAATAGAATAAATTTAACCGGTCGGATGCAGCCGGATTAAGTGGTCAAAGCAGGCCGGTATATGCGCCCTTTCTTACTTCGGTTTTGGTTATTCCTGCCCACCTTAGAATGTGACGCTGTCAATTGCGTCTTGCCGGGCCGAAGAAGGTGTTTCCCTGAATGAAACTACGACCTTGTTGGGGAGGCAGACTATTCTCTGATAGGAGTGTTCAATCCCCCCGGTGTGAAAATGGATCAGCCTCGGGCTGATTTCAACCGGCAGGGGTTCCATGCGGATACGCCCGTCATCAATTTCCACTTCACCGGTATGCTCGTTATTGGGACCAAAATTAAAACTGTAACTGTAAGATTTACCCGGCGGAAGGGAGAGCTCGGCTATCAGCTCGTTCTCAACATGGATTACGGCATACTTGTT
>PXFD01000013.1 GCA_003564505.1 Syntrophomonadaceae bacterium | reverse complement strand
GCTGCCAGCCCTCTGTTTCCATGCCACGGTAATCAAGAAGCTCCTCATCCCTGTAACCGGGCAGGCCTCCCAGAACTCTTATTCTCCAAACATAATCAGGATCGTTACTTTCGGTTAGGTGATCCTGATCAGCTTTAACCTCAAGTTGGAGCTGGTATGTTTCCCCAGCCTCTATGTTGCTTATTACCTGCTCGTATGAAGTTGTCCGGGCCGGTTCTCCAGGTGGATTTTCAAGGTGCAGTGGACCGACAACCGGTATTATTACAAATATAATAAATGCAGCTGTAACTATAACAGCAGCCGCTGCTGCTATTCCCAGGCGCACCTTTCTGCTCTGGAGAAAATACTGCTCTACCATGGCACCCAGTATAACTACAGCTAAAACTGCGCCGATGATCAACCACCAGGCCTGGACCGGATTGTCCGATCGAAATACCGGATCTGCCAGCAGGGCAGCCGGCAAGGCAGTTAGAGCTGTTACTGCCAGGTAAAGGCATGTGCGTAATCTTTGGCCGGGCGCTGAAACTATTACCATTAAAAGGGCAAGTGGTGGCAAGAGCAGCCAGGCTCCCCTTGAAAAGGTGAGGACTATAGAAATTAGCATTAAAGTAGCAGGAACAAGGTAAATAACCCTGAATAACCTTTTTGCCAGGGGCGCAAGTGATAACGCCATAAAATAGCTGGCCATTAAATATGCTGCCGCCGTATTAGCATACCCCATAGGTGAAGCTATCCTGCTTGAAGCATAAGCCCCGACAAAATCCCAGTGCCCTGCGGGAACACCCAGGCTGGCAATAGTTAAAACTGTTGCAGCAGCAAGCAGTAAATGTAGAAACATACTAATACCCGGAGGCAAATTAGAACCTGTGTCTTCACCTTCATGGTTGAACCATTTCAGCAAACCAGGATATTTCCAGTTGCGGCATATATCAATGGCAACAAGATAAATAACCAGGTATGAAGCAATCTTCAAAAGCTCTTCCAGGGCATCTCTTGTATGAACAGCAAAAAAAGTGGATATAAAGTATGCAATAAACAGCAATAAAAGACATATGTCGAGGGGAGTCTCGATCAGTCTCCCATCTCTATTAAAGATCCTGAAAAGCCCCCAGAAGAAGAGCGCGGCAAAAACAAAGATCTGGGCCTGCAGTAATTCCATGCTGAAAAACAGGCCGCGATAAAAGGGTCCGATAAAAAGCAGCCCGGCAACGAGGGCCAGCATTATATATAATAATATGTTGTCTGCTTTTGCCTTCGCGATTATCCCGGGTGAGTCTTTTTGAACTTTATTTTTTTCGTCTCTTTTTTTGTTTTTGGTAGAGGATTTTTTTGCCAAAACGGATACCTCCTTCTGGCTGACAAAACTATTATAACTTTTTTATGAAAAAAGCGAAACAAGGCTGCCCGGGATTATCCGGGCAGCCTGATATTTTTTGCACTGTAGATAAAAGATGATGTATGATTGTTTTCTTTACTCTTCAATCACATCATCGGGAACATTGCCTTCGTAGCTGTTATTATCAAGACCTTCTACGACAGCGCCTTCAGAGTAATGAATTGCCCCTCCGGAGCTGGCACTGTTGTTTTCAAAAATATTATCGACTAGCATTATGACGGCATCCATCAAAGCATAGATAGCGCCGCCGTCACGTCTTGCTTCGTTATTTCTAAACGAATTTCCTTCAATGGAAGGCGATGACGCCTGGACAAACATTGCTCCACCATTGCGCTCTGCATCGTTCTCTGTAATCGTGTTATCGATAATTGAAGGCTCTGAACCTTCGTTAATAAGGAATCCACCGCCAAGCCGGGCCTGGTTATCAGATATGGTATTTGCTTCAATTAAAGGATTTGAGCCAAGGTATATTGAAAACCCACCACCGGTTTCAGCCTGGTTACCGATAACCAGGTTGTCAGTCACTTCAGGGGAAGACTCAAAGTATATGGCAATGCCTCCTCCTGAAGGACCAGCCCTGTTATCTGAAAGGTCATTACCGCTGATCAGGGGCGAGGAATTAGTAAGAAAAATACCCCCACCAATGTTATTGGCATGGTTGTTGATAACTATATTGTCAATGATATCAGGACTGGCTTCAAAGATTGAAAATGCACCACCATTTTCTCCACTGTTATCGGATATAGTATTACCCTCAAACAAAGCCGGGCTGTCCCCGTCAACACTGACAGCGACGCCTCCTCCGCTTCTACCGGCTGAATTATTGGCAATTTCATTCCCAATTATCCTGGCGGCTGAATTGGCAATAAAAACCCCACCGCCACCGCCTGTGGATAAGTTGTTGACAATCCTGTTTTCTTCTATTACAGGGGCAGATTTGTAAACTAAAATCCCGCCACCTCTTTCTGCAACATTATCAACCAAAACATTCTTGGTTATAGTAGGTGAGCTGCCATTGAGAATAATAATTCCACCACCGTACAGTGACGGAACTTCCTGCAATTCTCCCTCAATCTCAAACTCTAATACTTCCATGTTGCCGCTACCACCGGTTATAGTAAACCCGCTTAAAACGGCTGCCTCTGTTTCTCCGTTTTTAAATGAAACAACTGAATCTACGCCGCCTGCATCAATTACTGTTTGATCAACGATTTCCGGATCGTCAGGATCAATGCTGCGTATGGTTATGTTTTTCCCCTGAAAATCAATTCTTTCATTATATGTACCCGGCCTGATAACAATTTCGTCGCCATCGGCAGCAGCCTCAATCGCCTCCTGTATGGTTTCAAAATCATCTGGAACCATCAGGGCTCCTTCAACGACTTCTTCCTCTCCATCACAGGCAGAGAGCAGTCCTGCAAGAGCCAGGGACAATACTGCCAACAAAATAAAATATGACAGATGCTTTCGCTTGTATTGCGTCATTAAATAATAACCCTCCATTCAGCCTTAAATAAGCAATTATGATAAAGGTTTTCAGGCGGCTCAATATCCTGAAAACCCTTTCCTGATGGCCGTGAAAAGCTTTAAGCTCCTGT
>PXFD01000192.1 GCA_003564505.1 Syntrophomonadaceae bacterium | reverse complement strand
TGGCTCGGTGTGGGATCACCGCTGGGGTGATTATGAAACAGGATAATAGAGGCAGCGCTTTTACGCAGGGGAATGTTAAAGATTTCCCTGGGATGGACTATTGAAGCGCTAAGGCTGCCAACAGAAATTTCTTCTCTTGATATTGCATGATTCTTTGTATTTAAGAGCAAAATCTTAAAATACTCTTTCTTTTTGTAGCGAAGCTCTTCCATGAAAAGATCTGCCGCCTGTCCCGGGGTGACTACACTTTCCGCCAACTGGCGCGGCATGGTAGCCAGCCGGGAACCCAGTTCCAGGGCAGCTTTGATCATTACTGCCTTGTCAGGCCCTATCCCTTTATTCTCCTGCAGTTCTTCCAACGATAAATTAGGCAGGCTCCTGAGCCCACCAGCCCTGGCCAGGACCCTGCTTGCCATCTGCACTGCTGATTCATTTCTGCTGCCGGAACGAAGTAAAATCGCCAGCAATTCAGCGTTGGAAAGTGCACCGGCACCCAAAGCCTTCAGTTTCTCCCTTGGCCTCTCTTCAAGTGGCAAGTCCCTGATCATAATTGCTTCATCCTGCATGTTCTTCATCCTTTCATCTTTTTCTGCATCGCAAACTGTAATTTTTGGATCATCTCATAGAGCAAACTTAAAGGCAGACCAACCACGTTAAAATAACAGCCCTCTATTCTGTCCACGAAAAGGGCCGCACTTCCCTGAATACCGTAAGCTCCGGCTTTATCCAGCGGTTCACCTCCTTCCACGTAATCATTAATTTCAACTTCTGATAGATTCTTCATCCAGACCGTGGTTTTTGAATAACCTTTCTCCATCAGCCCGGAAGCAGCATCAAGTAAGAACAGCCCGGTTATAACCTCATGACTGCTACCGCTCAACAAACGAAGCATTCGCCTGGCCTCGCCCTTATCCACCGGCTTACCCAACAGCTCTCCCCGGTAAACCACCAGGGTATCTGCCGCTAGAACAACACCGCGGTCAAGCTTCTGCACAACAGAACGCGCTTTTTCCTCAGCCAGGTCCAGGGCAATATCACAAGGATTTTTAGCCGGATCAGGCTTTTCTTCAAGCTCAGGTTCAATTATTTCATAGGAAATACCAGCCTGGCTTAACAATTCTGCGCGGCGAGGTGAAGCTGATGCCAGGATCAAGTTCATTGTCCCGCCCCCGGGCCAGATTTAATAATCATCCTCCTGGTTACGTCTTCCAGGTAATGTGCTGTAATACCCGTAAAAAGTCCGGTTGGTATGGAAAGCAGTAATAACAGGGGATAGTAACCTCTTAAAAGATCCGGATTGGCAATGATCAGGCTGGCCATCCCCAGCTGGGTCAGGTTGTGGGCAGCGGCCCCGATTACACTGACCGAAACAAGGCTGACCAGGCCGCGCTTTTGAAAAACCAGTACCAGGCTCATAACCAGGCAACTGGTTACACCGGCGGTAATACTAAGCCAGAAGCCAAATCCAAAAAGTCCCCCTATGAAAAGGCTGCCAAGGACAGAACGGACAACGGCAATTAATAGTCCACTGCGCAAACCAAACAAAACCAGGGCAAGAATAGTGATTACATTAGCCAGACCCAGCCTGACGCCAGGCACAGGCATCGGCAGGGGCAGGGCTGCTTCAACAGTATGGATAACAACAGCAAAGGTAATCAGGACTGCCAGGTATGTTAAGTAATTTAAACGGTTACGCAGCTTTAAAGTTGCAGGTTGCACGTTTTATTCCCTTTCATTAGATCTGTTTATTTCGCAATACTTAAAGATATGTTTAAAATATATATTATTCTTCGGCAATTTCAACCTTATCTTCCAAGCCGCTGGACACCATTACTTCCAGGTCGGGGGTAATTAAAACTCCTTCTACCTGATCCAGATCTTCTAGCAGCTGAAGCCCCTGCTGAGGGCCTAACACAAAGACAGCCGTGGAAAGAACATCGGCAATGAGGGTTGTACCGGCCACAATAGTGACGCTGGCCAGTTCTCTGGCAGGCATGCCGGTATCAGGATCAAGAATGTGGTGGTATTTTTCGCCGTCTTCTTCAAAAGAACGTTCATAATCACCCGAGGTCACCACGGAGCAATCTTTAAGTGAAAGCACCGCAATTATCTGATCGGTTTCCCTCGGGTTTGTAATACCTATTCTCCAAAGTTCACCATCAGGATTCTTGCCAACTAAACCGATATCACCGCCGGCATTTATAAAAGCATGTTCAACTTCTGCCTTTTTTAGCACTTCCATGGCCCGGTCAACAATAAAACCCTTGGCAATGCCTCCAAGCTCAAGCCCCATCTCACTTTGAGGCAGAAACAGTGTTTTGCTGTCCCTGTCAATTTCCAGGGCAGAGTAATCGACAAATGGAAGCGTTTTTTCCAGCTCTTCCGGTTCCGGCACGCGGTATTCCTGCCCCAGGAACCCCCACAGGTCGATCAGGGGAGCTATGGTCGGTTCAAAGCTGCCCTCAGTAAGCTCAGCATAATAAAGGGCTTTCCCTGTTACAGATAAGACTTCCGGGCTAACCTGAACACTACTCAGCCCCGCTGCAGCATTAACCTTACTTACATCACTATCCTCAAGGCTGCGGCTAAAGAGCTTTTCAAGCCTGACAATTTCGGCAAAAACCTCTTCTTCAAGCTGATCTGCAGGCATGGAACCGGGGCTGAAGCGCAGTTCGACCGAGGTATCCATGGTCATTTTATAGGCTTGATGCAAGTCATCTTTGCCAAAACCCTGGTAAAAAGTAAAACCAACCAGTCCAAGGATCAATAAGAGCGGGACAATCAGGCCGGCCACGGTAAGTTTACGCGGGCTCTTTTCTCTTAGGTTTTGTTTGTTATTAGAACTGTTATCAGTCAATAAAAGCCTCCACCATCATACTACAAGGAACGTCCGAAATAAAATATAACCAGCAAAACAATTCCCAGGACCAGGACCAGTAAAAGCGTATCAAAGCTTAAATTCTTCGTAGACCATTTCTTAGGATCGAAACGTCCTTTTTTATCTTTTTTCTCTGAAAACCTTCTTTCTACCTGCTCCCGGGCTTTTTTACCGGCCTGATCATAAACTCCATCAAGTTTACGTTCAGCATCAGAGGTCTGGTCGGCCAGTTTTTTAGCTGCCTTACCTGTTTTTTCATAGGCTTTATTTAATGCTGAATCCATATCAGTAGATCTGTCTGCCATCTTGCGGGCTGCTTCTCCAGATTTTTCATAAAACTGATCAAGTTTTGAATCCATATCAGTAGATTTATCAGCCAGCTTACGGGCATCCTTACTTGATTTTTCATAAAAACGATCGAGCCCTGAATCAACATTGCCAACATAGTTACACCAGGTCCTGGCGGCCTTACCTGAACGATCGTAAGCGCTATCTACTGAAGAGTCAACCAGGACTCCCGCACGGCAGGTGAAATCAAGCAGGCGGTACGTAAAAGGACGGTAGATTATAGCATGAACAGAAAGCCACCATGGTGGTTTCCAGTCGAACCAGCCCCGGTACGCGGCCGGCACATATATCACTATGGCCAGGACGATTACAATTAGCATGGCTTCCAGGGGCATCCACTCAAAGAAATTAAAGTGGTAGAGATGGTCCATGGCATAGCCTTCATAGCCAAGCCTTTCAGCAGCGGGTACCAGGATGCGTTCAAGGATCTGGTTAGGGAAAAGACCTATGGCAATTATAATCAGGGCAAAAGTGGAAAGCACTGCATTAACAGAAAAAGGTAGTTTGTAATCTTTATCTATTTTTTCCGGTACAGGGCCCAGGAAAACTCCCCTGAACAGCTTGATGAAATAACAAATAGTCAATGCACTGGTTAAAACAAATATCTTTTCAGCTACCACCACACTCAAAAAGCCATAGTCTTTAATAGCAATTAACATGGCATCGTGAACCAGGGTTTTGCTGGGGAATCCATTGAAGCCGGGAATACCGGCAATGCCAAAAGCCGCAACCAAGAAGGTTACCCCAACCAGCGGCATCTTTTTAAACATTCCGCCCAAACGGGGCAGTTCGAGCTCGTGGGTATAAATGTAGATAGTCCCCACCATCATAAAAAGGCCGGCTTTAAAAAAAGCATGGTTAATCACGTGGTAAATGGCTCCGGTGTAGCCCATGCCTCCTTCAAGGCTTAAGAAAGTGGCACAACCCACCCCGGTGATAATATAGCCCATCTGGCTGACACTGCTGTAAGCAAGAATTCTTTTCATGTTAGTCTGCAGAAGGGCCATAGTTGCGCCTGCCAGCATGGTAACTATCCCGATCCACATTACTGCATTGCCCAGTATAAACATGAAATCACCGGCAGGAACAGTTAAGCCGTCAGTTGGTGCAAATAAGTTAATTGAAACCCTGAGAATACCGTATGCACCGGTTTTAATCATAATCCCAGAGAGCAGGGCGCTGGCCGGGGAAGGAGCCACAGGATGAGCTTCCGGAAGCCAGATATGCAGAGGAACTATCCCGGCTTTAATACCAAAACCGATCAGGAAAAATATAAAAATAGCGATCCGCTGCCCTCCTAGGAGTTCAAATGATGGAACAATATCAACCGACCCGGTAGCGCTAAATAGCATCATGATGGCAAAAAGCAGGGCCAGGCCGCCAAAAATGCCCAGGTAAAGGTAAAGTACACCCGCTTTCATAGATTCCATATCCTGTTCGTGTATAACCAGGACAAAAGAACTTATTGTCATCAGTTCAAAAAACAAAAAGAGAGTAAAAAAGTCCCCGGCCATAACCACGCCTAAGGTCGCACCCAGGGTGAATATCAGAAAGCTGTAATAGCGGCGGCGTTTATGCTCAAGATCCATGTAGGCAAAAGAAAATAGGGTTGCCAGAAACCAGACCAGGGCAATTAAAAATGAAAAGACCCAACCGACAAGGTCAACTTCAAAAAAAAGCCCCATCTGCATAAAGTCAATCAGGTCATATTTAACAGCACCTTCCAGGCTGTAAGGAAAGAGCGCTGTAACACCAATCAAAACCAGGAAGGATACGGCCAGTGAACATGCTTTACGGGCATTTTCCCAGTGATCTTTTAGAAGGTAAATACCTATCCCTGCCAGCATGGGCAGCAAAGTGAGCCATAAGGGAAGGCTTGAATAAAACATGGGGCCGGTTAAAATATTTAATTCTGCCGCTGCAGGAAACAACTAGAAGCCCCCCATCAAGAGATACTCCGCAGTCAGGCGTGAGAGGTTAAAGGCAACATTATTCGGGGTTAAACCAAATATAAATGTGCAAAGGGCCAGGACAATCATCACCGCCAGCATTAGGGGGGCTGCTTCTTTTATATCAAACTTAATCTCGTGATGCTCTTCCTGATCGTGTTCATGACCATGGCCTGCACCGCCACCACCGGGCATCTCGAAATAACCGGGAATAATAATTGGCAGGTAATACAGGGCGTTAAGCAAACTACTGACCAGCAGGACAAAAACATAGATAGCCATATTTGCATCCAGGGCTCCAAGCGCCAGGGTCCACTTGCTTAAAAAACCGTTTAATGGCGGAATACCGATCATCGCAAAAGCAGCAATAGAAAAACAACCCAGGGTTATCGGCATCTGCCTGCCGATACCCTGCAGATCAGCGATCTGTCTTTTACCCGTATTCCAGATAATCGCCCCGGCTGCGAGGAAAAGAACGCTCTTCATGAAAGCGTGGCTGAAAATGTGAAATACAGCACCAATTATTGCATTTTCGTTTAGAATGCTCAGGCCAAGCAGGACATAGCCGAGCTGGCTGATACTTGAATATGCCAGACGGCGCTTGATATCAGATTGAGTTAAAGCTACTGCCGAGCCAAGTAAGATAGTGATAACAGCCAGGACTCCCATAACCGTGTCCCAACCGCCGCTTTGCATCAGCTCCGGAGAAAAAACGTGAAAAATCACCCTGATCAGCCCGTAAGCACCGGTTTTTAACATAATACCTGACAGCAGGGCGCTGGCCGGGGAAGGAGCAACCGGGTGAGCATCTGGCAGCCAGACGTGCAGGGGAAACATCCCCGCCTTCATGCCAAAGCCAATCAGGAAACATATGAAGGCTATAAAGGCAAGCAGTGAATTTTCCTGGACAATTACACCGACGCCGAGGGAAACGGTACCGCCAATCTCAAAAATTATAATCATGCCGAAAAAGAGGGCCAAACCACCGATAATGGTCATAACCAGATATTTATAACCGGCCTTGAGGGCTTCTTCAGTTTCTTCGTGGATAACCAGGATATAGGCAATTAATGACATTAACTCGAAAAAGACGAATAAGCTGAAGAGGTCTCCGGCAAAAAAGATTCCCTGGCAGCTGCCCAGGGTAAATATAAAAACCGGGTAATAACGCCCACAGGCATGTTCCTTGGCCATGTAATCAAGTGAATAGATGGCGCATAAAAACCAGACAAAAGAAGCAAGAATGGCAAGGCAAAAACTGAGCAAGTCAAGGCGCAGGGAAATTTCAAGGTTTGGCAGCACCTCGAAAAGGGTAAACTGTATTTCGCCCCCGCCTATAACAAACGGATAAAGGCTTAATGACAACCCGAATGCGATTGCCGAGGTGATAATCACCAGTATATTGCGCAGCTTGTCTGATATGCGGCATGAATACATTATTACTGGAGTCATTATAATCGGAAAACCGACGATTGTTATTAATATGGCAATAACTGTTGACTCACCCAAAAAGAACCCCTCCAAAAGACTATAAAAGCTATTATAGCTGCTATTCCCTGAATATTTCAACTAAAAGGAAAGGATTTCCTCTATTGTTTTAGAAAAACAGTTCTGCTGCCTGCTCCAGCAGGTTAACTACCGGTGTGGTGTAAAAGCCGGAAATTACCACAAAAATCATACCCACAATCATGCAGATCTTCATTACCCTGGGAACCGGCTTAAAGTTATTACCAAACTCGTTATGGTGCATAAAAGCATTAATTACGATTGGCATATAATAGACGGCATTTAACAGGCTGCTGGCCAGAATGACCAGCACAAAAATTGGCCGCCCGATTTCAAGGGCACTCAAAGCTAAAAACCACTTGCTAATTAAACCACCGGTCCCCGGCAAACCCACCATGGATGCGCTGCCAATTGAAAAAGCAATCATTGTTACAGGCAAAACCCTTCCGATACCGGCCAGGTCCTCAATTTTTCGGATCCCCGTCGAATAGATGATCACACCGGCAGCCATAAACAGCATGGCCTTCGTAACAGCATGAACCATGAGGTGATAGAATCCACCGACCATGGCCAGGTCATGATGAAAACCGATTCCCATGAAAATATAAGCAATCTGACCTATGCTGGAAAAAGCCAGCATTTTTTTCAAATCGGATTGCAGCATAGCATATACCGATCCAAATAAAGCGCCCAGTGAAGCCAGCCAGAGCACAATTTCATTTAGAGGTATCGTCCTAAGCAGCTCAGGGGGAAATACCTCGTAGAACATCAGGAAAAGGCCGAAAGCGTAAATCTTAATGACCACGCCCGATAACATGGCGCTGGAAGGAGAAGGAGCAGATGCATGAGCATCAGGCAACCAGACGTGCAAGGGGAATAGTGCGGCCTTCGTGCCAAAAGCAACTATAAATAGAGCGGCAGCAGTAAAAATATTGCGCGGGTAATAGTTGAAAGCTTCAACAAGTTCTGCCTGCATAAAACTGTAATTAAGATATCCTGTAACCATGTAGAGCATTACCACGCCGAGCAGGAAACAACCCGTTCCCATAGCACTCATGATTAAGTATTTAAAGCTGGCTTCCAGGCATTCCCGATCTTCTTTGATTGATATAATCGCGCAGGCTGATATGGCACATATTTCCATAAGGACAAAAAGGTTGAATAGATCATTGGTTAGAGCTATCCCGGCCATGGAACCGACCAGGACCGCAAAAAGTGTATAATACCAGCCTATTAAAGCTTTTTTTAATTCATGTTGCAAATCTCTTAAAGCATAAATAAATACCCACAAGCTAACCCCGATAACTACCAGCAGCACATACAAGCGCAGCGGATCTGCCTTGAATTCAATTCCCCAGGGGGGAGGCCACCCTCCCATATGATAATAAACAGGACCTCCCTGCTGAACCTGGATGAGCAGGGCTATCACCATACCAAAAGCAGCAACCAGGGTCGCAACCAGGTAAGCTGCCGACAAATACCTTGCCCAGCGGTAAATCAGGGGCGATAAAAAAGCAGCAGCTAAAAAAACTGCAATAATTAAAGCTGGAAAATGCTCAGATAACCCCACTACTCGCGGCTCCTTATCTCACATATTTCATCATAATCACAGGTTTCATAATAACGGTAAATTTTTACAACCAGGCTTAAAGCGTAAGCTGTTACTGAAACGGCTACAACGATTCCGGTTAATATTAATGCCCCGGGCAGGGGATTTGCATAAAAAACATCTGCCCCCTCCCTGATGATCGGAGCCTGCGAACCATGTGCATAACCGACTGCAACAAACATCAAGAATACCGAGGCATCCATAATGTTCATGGCAATTACTTTTTTGATCAAGTTGGAATGGGTCAGCATAGTATACATACCAATTACAAAAAGGATAATCGCCACCATATAGTAATAGTTATCTATTATTCCGCTTAAAGTTTCCATATTACTTTTCCCCTTCGATTATGTAAAAAAACATAGTGACGATGGTGCTGGCAACCTTAATACCAACAAAAACGGTAATCACCAGGATCGCACCGGCGCTAAATAATTGACCGGGCTGGCCCATTGGAAATCCTGCCAGTTGATTGGCCAGGAAGTAACTTCCTGCAAATACTCCAACCAAACCCGTCAAAACATAACCCAAAGCTCCACCACTTTCAAGCACCGAGGCTGTATGATGAGGGATTTGCCTCGATCCAGCTTCAAGGTTAAAGGAAAGCGCTACCAGAACCAGACTGGCCCCAAAGATAGCACCGCCCGAAAAACTGCCCCCGGGAGATAAGTGTCCGTGTAGAATCACGTATATACCGTATACCTGGATAAAGGGCACAACCAGACGGCTTGTTAAACGAATGATTTGATCTTCGATAAATATCTCCCCCAGTACCTAAATCAAGTATCTAATGAGATCTTAAAGTAGCGGCAACTGCTGCAATAGCAACAAATAATACTGTCGCTTCACCAAGGGTATCAAAAGCGCGGTAATCTATAATAACTGAACTTACGATGTTTACCGCCCCGGTTTCTTCTACCCCTTGCTCCAGGTAACGCTGCGGCACCTCATTAAAAGTAGGATTTTCCGGTGAACCAAATGTTGGCATTTCAGCCACGGTAAAGCTGAACAGAAATATAATGCCTGCTAGCAAGTAAAGAGTAACCAGTGTTCGTGGTTCTACTCCGATTATAAACCTCAAGACAAAAGTAAGAATAACCACAAATACTGCTAAAAGTATATATAGCATAATGTATACTCCTCTCCTATACTTTGTTAATCATTCTGTTCTTTTTGTTTTAGCGATAGCGGCTATCAAAAGCAGGGTTACAACACCGGTACCAAGAGCTGCTTCGACCATGGCCACATCAGGAGCACTCAACTGCTGCCAGATTATGGCCATAATCAAACCAAAAGTGGAAAATAGTATTACAGCGCTTAGCAGATCCCGGATATATCCGACCCCTATAGCGCAGACAATTAAGAACAACAGAAGAAGGACATTAAGCGCTTCAGTCATCCTAGTCCCTCCCACTTTCAATCGGCTCAAACCCGATTTTATAGGCTGCCCTGGCAATAGCGTGGGCGGCGGTAGGGTTCGTAATTAAAATAAAGAATATTAACAGGGCTAATCGGATACCAATTGCCAAAGGGCTTTGCAGGGCGAGTGAAAGTAAGATCAGACCTGCTCCCAGGGTATCGCACTTGGTAGTGGCATGGAGCCTATTATAAACATCAGGAAAGCGCAGCAGACCAACAGTGCCGACAAAAAGAAAGAATAGGCCGCCAATTAAAGTAATAATTGAAATTATGTCGAGTGCAACTTCAAACCAGGCAGTGATCAGTCCAGGGCTCCCTTCTCAAGATATTTCGCCACTCCGATAGTAGTAATGAAACTCATCAGGGCATAAATCATGGCAATATCTAAAAAATAAATCTGGTTATAAATAAATGCAATTAGAGTAATAATAACCAGTGTTTTGGTGCCGATGATATTGATCGCAGCCACCCTATCAGGGGCACTGGGCCCTATCAGTGCACGGATCAGTGATAAAAATATCATTAACATCACCAGAACCGCGCCGAGACCATATAAAAGCTCAAGGATTTGGCCCGTATTCATGGCTTGTCGACCTCCATCTGTTTTAATCGATCTATCAGGGGCCAGGTTTTCAGAGCTTCGCCATTGTGCCTGGTTAAAGCATGAACTAAGTACTTGTTGCCCTCAGACAAAACAGTTAAAGTCCCGGGGGTAAGAGTTATTGAATTGCCCAGCAAGACCCTGCTGGCCTGTTTGTCAATATCAACTTCCAGTTCAACCATGTTTGGCTCTATCGGCATTTTAGGATGTAAAACCAGCCAGGCAACCTGAAAATTTGCTATAAATATATCAGATATAAGTTTAAAGAAATAGCCAAGCAGCCAGACAAGAGTTTTTAGGCGGACAGGAGGCCTGTCTTCAAGTGTTATCAACATTGAACGATTAAAATAAGTGACAAAACTGGCCGCTGCTAAGCCAACCACCAGCTGCGGCCAGTCCAGGGTCCCGCTTACAGCTACCCAGAATACGAATAGCACTGCGGTTACACCTATAAAATTTAATCGGTCATTTTTCATATCATCAGTTACCTCTGTAAAAGTCGGGATTTATAAAGCAATACAGCCCCCATGGCTTAACCAGCCGGAGGTATCTTAAAAGATGAAAATGACTTGCTTGTTTAAGCTGTTGCTTCTTCTTTTTCCTTTTCAGCAGCTGCTGCTTCTGCATCAGCTTCAGTAGGAATAGAACGGCGCTGGTAAATGGTGTTCGGCGGGCATTTTTCAACGCATTTACCGCAATCATCACATTTATCAAGATCAATTACTGCCAGCTTGCCGTCCATTTCGATTGCTTCCTGTGGACAAACCTTAACACAAGCCCTGCAGGCTATACAGCCAACTTCACAGGCCTTGGATACAGTTTTGCCCCGGTCCTGTGAAGTACACAGCACCAGGTGACCATTATCGCCAGGCGGCAGCATTTTGATGATATCGCGCGGACACTCTTTTGCACAAAGCTCACAGCCGGTACATTTTTCCTCATCAACAACAGGCAGGCCGTGTGTGCCCATCCTGATAGCATCAAAGGGGCAGACTCTCACACAGTTGCCCAAACCAAGACAGCCGTAAGTACATGTCTTATGGCCGCCATTCATTTCGCCGGCAACCTTACAATCCTGCACTCCGTCATAAACGAAGTTATCAGCAGCCCGGTATATATCACCGATACAGAAAACTGTTGCCACCGGTGAAGCACTGGAGGATACTTCTATACCCAGAATCCTGGCCATCTCCTGTATTTCCTCTTCGCCTGCCGGAATACAGTCCCCCGGTTCTGCTTCGCCGTGTACAACAGCTTCAGCAAATTTAACACAGCCGGCATAGCCACAGGCACCGCAGTTTGCACCCGGAACAGCTTCTTTTACTGCATCAACCCGGGGATCAGTTTCAACATAAAAGACCTTAGCTGCCACAGCCAGGCCCAGGCCGAAAAGTAAACCGATTAAACCCAGGGCCAGAATGGCGTATATAATTAGCATTGCTATAATCACCTCACAAGTGATGTTTACTTACTCGATCAACTTACCCATTTACTTACAGTGACAGCATGCCCTGGAATCCCAAAAAGGCAATTGATAAAATTCCTGCAGTAATCAAGGTCACTGCTGAACCTTCCAGAACATCTGGCATCTTAGCCATTTCCAGCCTTTCCCTGATTCCGGCCATAATTACCAGGGCCAGGGAGAAGCCGACCGAAGCGGCAACAGCAAAAACAATGGACTCCACGAAAGGGAATTCCTGCCGCACAGCCAGCAGGGTTACTGCCAGCACTGCACAGTTTGTGGTTATCAAGGGTAAGAATATACCGAGCCCCTGGTATAAAGTGGGGCTAATTTTCCGTAAAACCGTTTCCACCAGCTGCACAAGTGAAGCAATGACCAGGATAAAGGTCACGATTTGCAAATATTCCAGGCCAAATTCGACCAGCACAAATGTGTAAAGCAGCCAGGTCACCAGTGTAGCCATGGTCATAACAAAAATAACCGCCATACTCATGCCGATTGCCGTCTCCATTTTACGGGATACGCCCAGGAAAGGACAAATCCCGAAAAAACGATGCAAGACAAAGTTGTCAACAAAAATATAGATGAATATGATTGAAAGCAGAGTTTCCATAACAACCTCCTGCCCAGGCCGGTATGATAATCAACCGGACCGGCCTATTAAATGTTAAAGCGTTTCATAAAAATGTTAACTCCTGCCAGCAGCAGACCTAAAGCAATAAATGCTCCGGCCGGCTGGGCAAATAAGGTCATCGGTTCAAAATTTTCGCCGAAAAGTACTATTGCTCCTTCCGGCTCCGGCCCCAGGAGCGTCCCCTGGCCTAATACTTCACGCACCAGGGCTAAAAGAACCAGCGCCAGGGTAAACCCAAGCCCTGCTCCGACTCCATCTGCAACCGAACGTAAAACAGGCCTTTTGCTGGAAAATGCCTCAAGCCTTCCTAAAATCAGGCAGTTACAGACAATCAGTGGAACAAAAACACCTAAAGCATCATGAAGCGCCGGCTGAAAAGCCTGCAGGCTCATGTCCACTATAGTCACAAATGTGGCGATAATTACGATAAAGCAAGGGATCCGAATTTGAGGCGGAATATAGTTGCGCAACAGCGAAACTATTAGCGCCCCACCGATCATAACCAGCGTTGTAGCCACTCCCATTCCAAAACCATAGAACAGGAAGCCCGTCACCCCTAAAAGGGGACACATGCCCAGCAAAGCAACAAAAACCGGGTTTTCTTTGACCAACCCCCTGGTTAAGTCCTGGATGTAAACATTTTTAGGTTCCATTAGTTATCTTCACCTCCGCCGTCGTTATCGATGGCACCGGACAGGGCATTTAGAACAGCATTGAGAATCCCTTCCGCGCTGGCTGTCGCCCCGGTCTGGGTATCAATATCAAAGTGCTGTTCCTCCATGATTCTCTCCGGAATCAGGGGATTTGCTTCCCTGAAATATTCGGGTGTCTCTTCATGATCAAGTACTTCAATGCTGACAATTTCACCGCC
>PXFD01000137.1 GCA_003564505.1 Syntrophomonadaceae bacterium | reverse complement strand
TCTTGAATTAGTTTGTCGGGGCGGGGGCGAAGGTTACTTTTCCTTCTTCGCGATTAGCTCTTACTACCTGCACATCAATTATATCACCGAGGCGATAACTTTTCCGGGTTCGCTCACCGGTGAGTGATGCAGCCTTTACGTTATAGAAGAAATAATCATCACCGAGATCACCAATGGGGATCATTCCTTCTACGGTATTATCCAGTTCTACAAATATCCCGAAATTGGCTACCCCGTTAATAATACCGGTATAAACTTCTCCAATTTTTTGTTCCATGTACTGCGCTTTTTTTACCTCGATACTGGCTCGCTCCGCTTCAACTGCTGCCCGTTCCCTTTCCGATGACTGTTCGGCAATACCGGGCAGGCGGGATTGCAGGCGGCTAATTTTTTCTGTTGTAATTCCACCGGAAAGCTGCTGCTTTAAAATACGGTGTACCATCAGGTCGGGGTAGCGCCTGATCGGTGAAGTAAAGTGACAATAGCATTTTGAAGCCAACCCAAAATGCCCATCATTTGAGGCACTATAACGAGCCTGGGGCATTGAGCGTAGCACCAGGTAGCGGACCAGCCGTTCATTAGGCTCACCCTTGGTGTCTTCAAGCAGTTTTTTTAAATGTTTCGGCTTAAGAACTTTAATGTTCCTGGCTGCCTTAATATTCATTAAAGTCAAAGTTTCCCTCAGCATCAAGAGCTTTTCTTCGGTTGGCACGGCATGAACCCTGTAAACGCAGGGCAATTCATTTTCGGTCAGATATGAAGCAACTGTTTCATTACAGTAAATCATGAATTCTTCGATCAGCGATTCGGACCTACCCATGGTGCGCTTCTCAATAGACACAGGAACGCCCTGATCATCAGTCTCAATTTTTGCTTCCGGCAGGTCGAGATCAAGAGTTCCCCTGTCTGCGCGACGCTGCCTCAATACTGCGGCCAGACGATCCATCCTGCCAATCATTTCAGGCACTGCCCCGTCCTTAAATACCGATTCATTTTTCTCTTCATTTAAGTAAGCTTCAACCTGCTTGTAGGTCAGGCGCTCGGCCACCCTGATCACACTGGTTGTATAGTCAGCAGCAACCAGATCCCCGCTGCTGTCAATATCCATAAAAACAGAAACGGCCAGGCGATCTTTATCCGCCTGCAGGCTGCAAAGATTCTCAGATAGAGTCGGGGGCAGCATATGAATGACCCGATCAACCAGGTAAATGCTGGTTCCCCGTTTCAGAGCTTCACGATCAAGGGGCTTACCGGAGCGCACGTAATGTGATACATCGGCTATGTGAACACCGAGCCGCAAATTCCCTTCTCCAGTTTCTTCAAGAGAAACGGCATCGTCAAAGTCTTTGGCCGTTTCATCATCAATAGTTACCATTTTCAAGTCGCGCAAATCTCTGCGCCCTGCTTCTTCCAACTGCTGAGCGACTTTTTCTTCATCCGGCAAGGCTTCCACTTCATTTAACACTTTTTCAGGATGCTCACCGGGCAGTTCATAACGGTGCTTGAAAGCCAGGCGCTCCGTCTGGATGCTGCCAGGTGAACCAAGGTGTTCAACTACCCTGCCGCGGGAAGGCATCCTGCCTCGCACCCACTCTTCAACTTCGACTATTACTTTATCTCCCGGTTCAACCTGCCTCACATTTTCTGCAGAAACCTGAACCTCACCGGGATAACGCTGATCATCTGGAATAACGTAATACTTTTTGCCTTTACGCTGCAGGGTTCCAACCAGGCGGCGCTGACCACGCTTTATAATGCCAATCACGGTGCCTTCACGGCGGCGCTTCCCTTTTCTTTTTTTGTCTAGCTGAACAACAACCCTGTCACCATGGGCAGCGTTTCTAAGATTATCGGGACTGATAAAAACATCTTCTTCCTGGCGATCCGGACGGAGAAAAGCAAATCCCCGGCGGTTACCTTCCAATACTCCCGTAACATAGCCCAACCTTTCCGGCAGACCATAACGACCGCTGCCGGTTTTCACCAGCAGCCCTTCATCTATCATCTTCTTTATTTCACCGAGGACTATGTTTTGATCATGTTTTTGCATGCCAAGAGCATTCATAAGCTGAGGCAGAGCCAATGATTTTTGCTTATGATTTACAAGCGCTTCATTAATCCTGTCTCTTAACTGCCCGGATACATTTTTTCTCTTTTTCAATTTAAATGTTACAACTCCTTAAATTACAGAACCTCTTTTGTCAATTATAGATCTGTTTTATATAAAATAAAAGGCAGGGCTGCTCTTTAGCTTCCCTGCCGGATTTACCTACATCAGTAATTTTACTAAATGATTAATCAACCACAACAAGCACAATCGTCAAAAGCATAAAAGCCACCGCTACATAAGTAGTTACTTTACCCAGCTTCTCATCCAGGCCTTTTTTCTTGCCAACCAGGGATTGCGCTCCCCCGGCTATTGCGCCAAGTCCGGCGCTGCGACCTGACTGAAGCAGCACACTGGCAATTAGGGCGAGACATAAAAATAAGTAGATTATTGTTAAGACCGTTCCCAGCATTTTCAATTACCCCCAATAATTCTTCACTTCTCAGCAAACGATATTCTAACATATAAATAGAGCTTTGTAAAATATATTAAAGATTTTTTACCATTTTGCCGGCATAGCGGGCTGACCGGCCCAGCTGTTCTTCGATCCGCAGCAGCTGGTTGTATTTTTCAACCCGGTCTATGCGTGAAGGTGCACCTGTTTTGATCATGCCGGCATTGGTTCCTACCGCCAGGTCGGCAATAAAACTGTCTGCCGTTTCACCGGACCGGTGCGAAACCATACAGGTATAGGCGGCCCTCCGGGCCATGGCCATAGTATCAAGCGTTTCTGTCAGGGTGCCAATCTGGTTAAGTTTAATTAAAATCGAATTGGCAGTTGCATTGTCAATACCCCTGCGCAGTCTTTCCGGGCTGGTCACAAAAAGATCATCACCAATCAGCATTAAATCCGAACCGAGTTCTTTGGTCAAAGTGCGCCATCCTTCCCAGTCATCTTCATCAAGGCCATCTTCAATGCTGATCAGAGG
>PXFD01000011.1 GCA_003564505.1 Syntrophomonadaceae bacterium | reverse complement strand
GAATGTACTTTACGTCCTGCTCATCAATCGCTTTCTTGATCGCCTTACGGGTTGAGTTAATTAATTCGCCAATAATAATCATTGTTTTCTTTACCGGTTTAAGCCGGTATCCAACCTCCTTATTAATTAAATATAGTCCTGCTTATGAAATTTTTCCTAACCATATACTTACGATTTGCTAAAAACATCAATTATTACTACTAAGTTTAACCGCTCCAGGGTCTGCCAACAGCCGATATTTCTATAGTGCTTTCAATAAAAAGTTTCTGATCCATATTCTCCGGATCGGCTGAAGCAGACATTTTACTGTAACGATCCTGTCTTTCCACCATGGTTTCTATATCAACAGCGCCCATTTCTACGGCCTGATCATAAACATATTTACGGCCTTCCTTGCAGGCATAATCTATCGCCTCTTCAAAAATCATAAAAAATTCTCTACCCCGCGGTGTATGAACCAGGAAACCTCCACCTTCACCAGGTTTTACTAAAATTGTGGTCCTCTCAACCGCTTGACCGCTTACTGTGCCAACCGCATTGGCAACATCTGCAAACTCGGGAAGGTATAGTTCAACATTTAGTTTCTCAGCCAGGTTCGGGAAATATGCATCAACAGGAGCCCCTACAGCAATCATAGGATGTTTCAGATGTGATGCAAAGTCAACATGCTGCTTATCCTGATCTTTGCCACCGATAATACGTTTTAAAATATAAGATCCACTTTCTTCATCAGTTAGGGAAAAATCAGCTCCTTCTTCAGCCAGAAGGCGATCAAGAGTCAGACCTGCCAGCATAAAGAGAATTTCATCCAAAACTGCTTTAACAAGCTCATCTACAGTTGTTCTATAACGGCTGGCCAACATGGCAGTTCCCAGTTCAGCAGCCCGGCGTTCCCAGAGGTTTAATTTATTGTTTACGTGTAAAATATCTGTCGGGGTCATTGATGCCCTGTGGACTGATGCTACATTAACCAGTCTCTGCCAGGGTAAAAGATCGATTTCTTTTTTTAACTTTTTACTGATATGGTGCAGGGTATGGGGTCCATCCCTGATCACATCAAGTATCTGCTGCTCTGTTTCACTTAATTTAATATTTAAAGGATCCCTGATGTAAGTCAGGATCGTGGTCGGTTGAACATCCATCGAAGAATAATCAACAGGCCTTATCTCCTCTAACTCTTCAACAAGGTATGGGTTTTGAGACGCAATCCAGGACAGTGGAAAAACCCGCTGAGGTCCTACTGATAGTTCCGCATTCTTTGAAACCAGGACCAGGCTGTCTCCACCAAGGCCAATCGTTGTTATGTGGGCTGCTTTCACCCTGGTCAGCCATCCGCCAACTTCTGCGCCCTCCTGGTTAATTGAGGGTCTGCCTTCATTTAAAACGGCGACATCGGTTGTTGTGCCACCCATATCAATGACAATTCCTTTTTGAATACCTGTCAGGGTGAGAGCTCCAATAATACTGGCAGCAGGGCCGGATAAAATAGTTTCAATCGGCTTCTCCCTGGCCATTGTCTCACTGATCAAGCTGCCGTCACCGCGAACAACCATTAATGGAGCCTCGATACCAAGCCGCTCCATCCCTTCCTTAACTGAATCCATCAGATCAGTAATCAGGGGCATTAACCGGGCATTTAGGACAGCAGTCACGGTTCTTTCATGCATACCAAGGTCAGTGCTTAACTGATGCGCGGAAACTACCGGATAACCGGTTAGCTTTTGAATTAATTCGGAAACCTGCATCTCCTGGATTGGATTACGCACGCTTAAGTAACCTGACACGGCAAAAGCATCAACCTGATCTTTCATTTCCAGGATTGCTTTCTCCGCGGCATCCAGATCGAGCTCTTCCTTGAACCGTCCTTTAATATTACAGCCTCCGGCAACTGAAGCAAAGTAAGGAGTGGGTAGGCCCTGCCGGGATTCAAACCCGATTTGGATCAGGCCTACCTCAGCTCCTTGTTCTTCCACAATGGCATTGGTGGCAAGAGTGGTTGATAAAGAAACCATCTTGATCTGTTCGATATTAACCTGGTTGCCACTATTTTCTTTCAGGTTATCAAGCAGGTTATCGAGACAACGATTTATGGCCAACGTCAAATTATGCCTGGTAGTTTCTACCTTGGTCTTCGCTTCGACTGTTTTCTGATCAAGGTCAAAGATTACACCGTCGGTAAAGGTCCCTCCGGTATCTATGCCCAGTGCCAGGTTTGCCATAAATAATCCCCACCAATTAATGAAAGTTTTTTGCTGTATTTGATGCTACTTATTCAATTTCGATTCTGCATTGTCAATGATATCCTGGATCTTCTGCTGAACGTCTTTTGGCAGAGGCTCAGGTTCATAATTTTCAAGGATATCAATAACTTTTTCATTTGCCTTGTCAAATAATGTTTTGCTTCCTTCAGCTTCGCAGTTTTCATAGATCTGCCTGGTGAAAAGCTCCGGGTACCAGGTTTCAGTCTTGAAGTGCTTCATGGTATGCTCTTCAGCAAGGAAGTGGCCACCGGGGCCTACCCTGTCAATAATATCAAGAGCCAGAGTATCATCGTTGACATCAATGCCGTTAACAATCTTACGGGCCATGCCAATCAGGTCGTTACAAATAGTCAGGTACTCAAGGGAAGCAGTATTGCCATGCTCAATATACCCAACGTCGTGATTCAGGTTTGCACCGGACTGGGCGGTGAGCAGAATTGACATTGCCCCTTCAATCAGGGCCTGCTCATCGACAACCTTGGCATCGGTGCAGCCGCAGGTTCCAAACATTGGCAGGTCAAGATAGTTGGAAATATCGCCTAGGGCTGCCATCATCAGGTCGAATTCAGGCGCACCGTAGGAGAAAATCGTGGTCTGCATATCCATCACGGTAAACACTCCACCCATGATAAAGGGGCTGCCCGGTGAAGTTACCTGGTTCAGAACCAGGCCGCTTAAGCTTTCAGCAAGGCCATTAGCCATTGCACCGGCCAGGGTTGCAGGAACAGTTCCGCCGGCCATGATGCATGGAGTATAAACAACAGGCAAGCCTTTCTTCGCAG
>PXFD01000054.1 GCA_003564505.1 Syntrophomonadaceae bacterium | reverse complement strand
TATTGTTCTTCATTCAGAATCCTTAATCCTCCAATTCCATTATACTACTATTTGTCACTTTCCTGAACAGCATTTCCTTCTTCAGCTTCACCTTTATTTTCTTCTGATTCCTTCTTTTCTTCTGCTTCTTTATCCTCTTTTTTAACCATAGTTATATTTGCTTCTTCGACCATTAAATCTATAGCCTGGCGAATCCTCAGCTCTTCTTTCATGACCGGTATGCGGCCCTGCTTCTCTAAAATATCGCGAATCCTGTCCGGTTCATCATTATAGCTATCAGCAATTTCATTTATCTTTTCATCTAATTCGCTATCTTCAACAGTGAACCCTTCTTTTTTTGCTATTGCATCCAAAACCAGGTTAGCCCTTGTTCTCTGTTCAGCTTCCTCCCGCCTGTCATCACGCAGCTCTTCCCTGGTTTTGCCTGATAACTGCAGGAATTGATCAAGCTCCATGCCCTGGTAGCGCAGGTAATTTTCGAGATCGCCGATCAGCCGGTCTATCTGTCTTTCAACCAGGGTCTGAGGAGGCTCAACCTTGGATGCGGCTGAAGCCTGTTCAATCAAAGATTCTTCTAACTTGCTTTTCGACTGCTCTTCAGCACTTTTAAGCAGCTTTTCCTTTAAGTCTGTTTTCATTTCATCTATGGTTTCAAATTCACTGACCTCTTGGATGAACTCATCGTCAAGCTCGGGCAGCTGCTTTTCTTTAATCTGCTTAATTTTGACCTTAAAAATGGCATCTTTACCTGCGATATCATCCTTGCGATAATTGTCCGGAAACTTAACATTTACTTCCAGTTCTTCATCAAGGGTGGCACCAATCAGCTGTTCTTCAAAACCGGGAATAAAAGATTTTGAGCCAATCTCCAGTTGATGGTTTTCAGCTTCGCCACCTTCAAAAGGTTCGCCGTCAATAAAACCCTGGAAGTCAATCGAAACCAGGTCGCCTTCCTTGACTTCACCATCTTCTTTTGGCACAAGCCTGGCATTTTGTTCACGGAGCATATAGATGTGGTGATCTACCTGCAGATCATCTATTTCCACTTCTTCCTTCTCTGCTTTCAGACCCCTGTATTCACCAAGTTCTACTTCAGGTATTACTTCAACTTTTGCTTTAAACAGGAGCGGCTTGCCCTTTTCCATTTGGACCAGTTCAAATTCAGGGTTTCCGACCGGATCGACATCCCCTTCTTTTAGTGCTTCTTCGTAAGCAGGGGGAACGAGGATTTCCAGGGCTTCCTCATGTAGTATTTCCGGGCCGAACCGTGACTCTAAAATACGACGGGGAACTTTTCCCTTCCGGAAGCCTGGCAGGTTAACATCTTTTACAACCTTTTGATAAGCCTTGCTCAGGGCTGTATCAACATCAGGCTCGGGAACCTCTATCTCCAGTTCAACTTTTGTACTCTCTATCTGTTCCTTGTTTTTTAACATTTATACACTCTCCTTACCATTTCGAGTCAATCATAATAAAAACGCCTTTAGTACAGGCGTCAAGAAGCAATTATATATTACCATAGAAAGATTCTTGTTACAACAAAAATCAAAAATTGCAGTTTATCTTTACTTGTTTCCGAAACATTATCCATAAAATGGAGAATTTTATATCCTCTAGCAAACTAATATTTTTGACTCCTATTAGCTTTCAGTAATAGTTCCAAAATAATTGCGATAAATGTTGATTATTATCTCAAAAAAGTATACAATAGAAACGAATGAGCCTTCATTCATTTTCGGGAGGGGTAAATTGGCCAAGCGCAGCGGAGAAAAATTTCATGATATCCTGGAAGCGGCCGTGAAAACTTTTGCCCAGACCGGATACCACCGGACCCGGGTAGCTGATATTGCCCGCGAAGCCGGGGTGGCCGACGGCACCGTATATATTTACTTCGAAAATAAAGAAGACATCCTGGTTTCCCTCTTCCAGGACTTAATGATCCGCTTTGTAGACGATCTGTGCAGCGAGCTGATCCAATGCGGAGATGCCAACGAAAAACTCAAGGCAATTATTTCTTATCATCTGACCACGCTTGGCAACCGGCCGGAACAGGCCAAGGTTACCCAGATAGAGCTAAGGCAGATTGACCAGGCTATTAATGTAGGCATTTCCAAGCCGCTGAAAGGATATTTTAATTTACTAGAGGAGGTGATTGAAGAAGGCAAAGAGCAGGGCCTCTATCGTAATGAAATCGATACGAGAACTGCCAGAAAGGTCATCTTTGGAGGCATAGATGAGGTGGTCACCTGCTGGGTCATGTCCGGCAAACCATACAACCTGGCCGCCTTAAGCGATCCTGTTTACGACATACTGGTTAGAGGTCTGCGGTAACGTTTTCTCATTTATTTTCCTTAATCGTGTTGTTAAGCTTAAATCAAGTTATAAGGAGGTATTTTAATGGCCGTAAAAGAAATTAGGAAGGCTGCTGTTCTGGGCGCCGGGGTTATGGGCGCTACCATAGCCGCTCATTTGGCCAATGTGGGCATTCCGTCTTACCTGCTCGATATCGTACCACGTGAACTGACTCCGGAAGAGGAAAAGAAGGGGTTAACCCTGGAAAACCCGGAAGTTCGCAACCGTCTTGCAGTAACAGGAAAACAGGAACTGCTCAAGAACAAGCAGAAACCGCTGTACAGTGACTCGAATATTGACATGATTACTCCCGGTAACTTCGAAGATGACATGGAAAAACTTAAAGAAGTCGACTGGGTCATCGAAGTTATCGTCGAGAACATGGATATAAAGAAAAAGGTGTTCAAGCAGGTTGAAGAAAACTGGACACCCGGGACAATCGTTTCATCAAACACATCCGGCCTTTCAATAAACGAGATGGTTTCCGAAAACTCACCTGAATTTCGCAAGTATTTTTTGGGCACCCACTTTTTCAACCCACCACGCTGGATGAAGCTATTGGAAATAATTCCCTGCAGTGATACTTCCGAAGAAGTTCTCAATTACATGCACCGCTTCTGTGAAAGGGTGGTCGGTAAAGGCGTTGTCTTCGCCAAGGATACTCCAAACTTTATCGCCAACCGCATCGGCACCTATGCC
>PXFD01000164.1 GCA_003564505.1 Syntrophomonadaceae bacterium | reverse complement strand
TGGTTGGCGAAAAGATTGCTATTATGTCTGATCGTCCACAGACTACCAGGAATCAGATCCGGGCAGTTTTAACCCGACCTGAATACCAGGTTATATTTATTGATACACCGGGACTTCACAAGCCTAAGCATATCCTGGGTACAAACATGGTTCAAACTGCACGCACAACAATGGATGAGGTTGATCTGATTTGCTTCATGGTTGAGGCCGACCAGGCTCCGGGGCCGGGAGACCGTTATATAGCGGATTTGCTGGGTTCAATAGAGAGCCCCATATTCCTGGTTTTAAATAAAGTGGACCTGGTCAGGCCAGGTAAGTTGGAAGAACATGAAAGCCTTTACAGGCAGCTTCTTTCTTTCAATGAATGCTTCCGTGTATCGGCCCTGCAAAACAGCGGCCTTGAAGCCCTAGTGGAAACTATCCTTAAATATCTGCCAGAGGGCCCGCAGTTTTACCCTCCCGAAATGATCACCGATCAACCGGAAAAGTTCATAACCGCTGAAATCATCAGGGAAAAGGTAATACATTTGACCATGCAGGAAATTCCTTTTTCGATCGCCGTTGTCATAGAAGAAATGAAGCCGCGAAGTGACGGAGATTTGCTTGATATTCGGGCAGAAATCTTTGTTGAACGAAAATCGCAGGTGGGGATCATCGTTGGTAAAGGGGGCAGCCTGATAAAAAAAGCAGGTACCGCTGCCAGGGTTGAGCTGGAGGCGATATTTGGGCAGCGTATTTTTCTTGATCTGAGAGTCAAAGTGAAACCTGACTGGCGTAATCGTGAAGAACAGTTGCGCCGCCTGGGATACAGTTAAAGAGGTGAACCAATGACGCGGAGAGTCTTTAAAGCAGAAGGTTTGATCCTCAGAACCCGTCCACTTGGTGAAGCAGATCGTTTGGTCACTATTTTAACCAGGGAAGAGGGGAAGTTTGATGGAGTTGCCAGGGGAGCGCGCAGGACAAAGAGCCGCCTGGCAGCCGGAGTTGATTTGTTTACTCATGGGCGCTTTACCTTTCACAGGGGTAAAACCTGGCCAATTATTACCGGTCAGGATACTATAGAACGTTTTTCCTGGTTTCGGGATGATCCCGATCTCTATCCATATGGCATATATATGGCTGAGCTTGTGGATAAACTTGTTTCTGAACAGGAACCCGGTTTCGATATTTTTCAGCTGCTGCTTGAAAGCTGGAGACTGCTGGGTCAAAATTCAAACTTGTTTTTACTTTGCCGGGCATTTGAATTAAAGCTGGCTCACCTGCTGGGTTACAGTCCTCATCTCCATTGCTGTACCTGCTGTGGTTCCGATCAAACCACAGTATTCAGCCCTCGCCAGGGTGGTCTGCTATGCAGTTCATGCCAGGGAGCAGATGTTATAAAAATTGATCCGGGTACTGTAGCGATTGCCAGGCGCTTAATTGAAGCTCCACTAAAGCAGGCTGGCCAGCTCCGCCCGACGGAAAGCCAGAAAAAGGGGCTGGCCAGTGTAACAGCTGCTTTTTTATCTTACCATCTTGACCTGGGTGAAATTAAATCAAGGCGTTTGTTAAATGAATAAGTATAGAATTGTTGATTAACAATTTATATTTGGAGGCGGATAAAATGAAAATAGGTTTGATTTATTATTCCGGGACCGGTAACACCAGGATCGTAGCAGAAGGCTTAAAAGAAAAACTGGAAAGTAAAGGCCATACAGCCGTTTTTGATGAAATAACTATTGAAGGAAGCACCCCTGCCCAGGCAGGGAAATTTGAGTTAACTCATATTCCGGATCCCTGCAGCTATGATGCAGTTATTTTTGGTGCGCCCGTCCAGGCCTTTAAATTGAATCCTGTTATGAAAGCTTACCTGGAGAAACTTCCTGCCATGGATAAGCTTAAAGCTTCAGTATTCATTACCAAGCAGCTTCCCCTGCTCTGGACCGGGGGCACAGGTGCTGTAGCCCAGGTTAAAAGTGCATTAGAGGCCAGGGGTGCAAAAGTGATCGGAACGGAAATAGTAGTCTGGTCGGGTAAGAAGCGCGAGCAATCAATCCGGCAGTGCCTGGAAAACATAGGCAATCTATTTAACGGATAATTAAACTGCAAAGTCTTTTTAAAAGGACTCCATTGGATCATAGCAGTATAGGCCGGGCAGTAATCGGATAATTTATAATTACAGATCCGAAAAAAAGGTGTTGAACTTATGGCTGAACAAAAGAATTCGAATCGCTTTCTACAGGCATATTCTGATATTGAGCATGAAATGGAGCGTATTCTCAAATTAAAAGATCACCGCCGCTTTTTTGAATTGATCGATAAAAGTGCCAAAATTAACCCAGTGATTGAAAGATATCGCTTTGACTTAAAGGAGTATGGTGAGCTGAGAAATGCCATAGTTCATGATCGGGCCGGTGGTGAGGTGATTGCTGAACCGAACGATCACGCTGTAGAGCATATTGAACACATCGCCCGCTTACTGCTTAAGCCGCCCAAGGTTGCGCCACTGTTTCTGAAGAATGTGCTGACCCTTTCAGTCGATGATACTATATCGCAGGCGATTAGAGAGCTCAGCAGAATGTCCTACAGTCAGGTGCCTGTAAAGCATAAAGATGAAACGGTATGCCTGCTTACGTCAAACATGATTATTAAATGGATGGGTAAAATTCTGGTCGAGGGTGAACTTGATATAGAACATACCACCTTGAAAGATGTGGTCAGGATTGCCGGTTATGAAGATAATTATGAAATTGTTTCGGTTAAAAAGTCACTGCTTGATATCCCCGATCTTTTTTATAACTGGGAGCAGCAGGGTAAAAAGCTTGAGGCAATTCTTATAACACAGAATGGTGAGGTAAAAGAAACACTGGTTGGCATAATCACCAATCGCGATCTTCCCCAGGTCCATAAAGCTTTGGAATAGCCCGTATGTTATTTGTAAAATAGCGCTTTATTCCAGGAGAGATTTGACTTTTTCTTCAAGCGAATCAAGGCAGACCATAGTATTGAAGCAAGGGCCCTGTGGCCGTTCGTTAAGAACTCCGCATACCGGCATGGGGTAACTGTCAACAATGCCACTTGAAAGATC